>QHTS01000131.1 GCA_003220905.1 Gemmatimonadota bacterium
CCAGGGCACCGTCCAGAACGACATCCTGAAGGAGTTCATCGCGCGCGGCACCTACATCTATCCGATCGAGCCGTCGCTCCGGCTCGCAACCGACGTGTGCCGCTTCGTCACGATCGAGGGCATGAGCTTCAATCCGATTTCCGTGTCGGGCTATCATATGCGGGAGGCGGGGGCGACGGCGGCGCAGGAGCTGGCCTTCACGTTCGCGAACGGCCTCGAGTACGTCCGGCGGGCGCTGGCGGCGGGGCTGGACGTCAATCAGTTCGCGCCGCGGCTGTCGTTTTTCTTCGCGGCGTTCACCGATTTGTTCGAAGAGGTCGCCAAGTTCCGCGCGGCGCGGCGGCTGTGGGCCCGTCTCATGAAGGAGACCTTTCAAGCGAACGACGCCGCATGCCGGCTGCGGTTCCACACGCAGACGGGGGGCTCGACGCTCACGGCGCAGCAGCCCAAGAACAACGTGGTGCGGGTGGCGATCCAGGCGCTGGCCGCCGTGCTGGGGGGAACGCAGTCCCTGCATACGAATGCCTACGACGAGGCGTTGGCGTTGCCGACGGAGCAGAGCGCCACGCTGGCGCTCCGGACGCAGCAGATTCTGGCGTACGAGACCGGGATTCCCGAAACCGTCGATCCGGCGGGCGGGAGCTGGTATGTGGAGGCGTTGACGGATCGGGTGGAGCGCGATGCGCGCGGGTTGCTCGAGGAGATCGAGCGGGCCGGTGGAGCGGCGCGGGCAGTCGAGCGGGGGCTGTTTCAGGAAGCGATCGCGCGCAGCGCGTACGAGGCCCAGCGGGCGATCGAATCGGGGGAGAGCGTCGTCGTCGGCGTGAACGAGTACGGGGACGATCAGGAGGTCCCCTCGGTGCCGGCGCCCGACTACACGGCGTTGGCGGGGGCGCAGCGGCGTCGGACGGCGGACATGCGCGGAAAACGGGACACGGGAAACGTGAAACGCGTGCTCGGGGAGCTTGAGGGCGCGGCGCGCGATCCCGCGGCCCCGTTGATGGAGCCGATCCTCGACGCCGTGCGGGCGCGGGCGACGGTAGGGGAGATCTCGGACGTGTTGCGGGAGGTGTGGGGGGTGTACCGGCCGGCCTAAGCGCGGGCGGTCCGTCAGCGTCTAACCAACCCAGGATGACAAGGAGACTCACATGGCGGAGAGCGTTTACAAGGTCATCGAGTTGGTGGGAACCAGCACCGAGTCCTGGGAGAAGGCAGCGGCGGCGGCGGTGAAGCGAGCCGCGAAGACGCTGCGCGACCTGCGGGTGGCAGAGATCTCGCAACTCGACATGCAGCTAAAGGACGGCGTGGTCGAGAGCTATCGGGCGAAGGTCAAGGTTTCCTTCAAGTACGAGGGGTGACGGAGCGACGACTACGCGCTTGCGGTCTACACGTACCCGGTGAAACACATACCTCAGTAGAACTATGTCCAAGGTCCTCACACTGCTTGGAGCCAGCCTGGGGGGCGCGATCGGTTGGTGGGTCGGCGCACGCGTCGGAATGATGACGGCGTTCGTCGTCAGCACGTTCGGGACCGGTGTCGGCGTGTACGCCGGGCGCTGGATCGCGGGGCGGCTGCTTGACTGAGAGGGTACTTTTCGGACCATGTTCCTGCTTTCGTCAGTCGTCATCCTCATCGCGGCCGGCGCGCAACCCGCCGGCCGACCGGGTGTCGCCGATTCCTGTTACCATTATCGGCCCGCTTCAGTCTCTCTCACCGGACGCTTGATTCAGCGCAGGCTCCCGGGGCCGCCCAACTACGAGAGTATCGCTCGAGGTGATCGTCCCCAGGTCGTGGACCTCCTGATCCTCGACGCCCCGATTTGCACAATTCCTGACTACAAGGACAGCCCCAACACCGACGCGTTTCAGGGTCAGGACACCATCCAGGTGCGCCGAGCAGAATCCACCTGGCGTGACGTTCGCCGACTTACGGGCAGCCGCGTGGCCGTGACAGGGACTCTATCGGAATGGGCGCTCGGGCCGGATCGGACTCCCGTCGTGATCGATCCAACCGAGGTTCGTCCGATCCGTTAGGGGCCAATCGCCCATCGCCTTCGACCCAGGAGGCCGACATGCTTCGTGCCGCTATCCTCGTTGCGGCGAGTGTTGCCGCCGCTGGCTGCGTGTCCGTGCCGACCGCACCACCCGAATTGCAGGCGGTCGCTCTTACGTTCAAGCCCTCGCCCGGGATGGCGCGGATCTACGTGTATCGTGCGGGTGGCGCCTTTGGCGGAGCCTCCAAGCTCAGCGTTGCCATCGACAGCCAGATCGTGGGCCGCACCGCGGCCGGCACCTACCTCATGGTCGAGCTCGCACCCGGCCTGCATCGCGTGAGCTCCCCCACCGGCGAGAACGAAAGCGCCGTGTCGCTCGATGCCGTGGCGGACAGCATTTACTTCGTGAAGCTGTGGCCCAAGATGGGATTCTTCAGCGCGCATTCCGGCATGGAGCGGATGGATCCGACCGAGGCCCGGTCTGGGATCGCCACCGCGCGGATGGTGCCCAGCACCTGGCCGGGCACGCCGATGCGTGAGCAACCGTAGAACGAGGCCGTGACTTCTCGAATCCACCGTGGCGCACTTTCGGCACATCACGCGCCTTGCGCCTGCGGCCCTGGCTCGCGCAGCTTAAGCCCCGTACGGTAGGCTGCGTTAAGGGAGATCGAGCCGAATGAAGACACCATTTTTGGTGGTCATCGCCACGGCAGCCTGCACCGCCGCCACGGTCCATCAGGCGACCCTCTCACCCGCGGCTCAGGCTAAGGCCGCCAGCAGTCACCCTCCCTATACCGCGGCGGACGTGCACTTCGTGGCGGGGATGATCGGCCACCACGCGCAGGCCATCCAAATGGCCGGGTGGGCGCCCTCGCATGGGGGGAGTGCGGCGGTGCGCACCCTGTGCGAGCGCATCGTGGTCGCCCAAAACGACGAGATTGCGTTCGCACAGCGCTGGTTGCGCGAGCACAACGAGTTCGTGCCACCCGCCGACCCGCGCGGTCACGTGATGCCCGGCATGGATCACCCGATGCTCATGCCCGGCATGCTGACCCCCGACCAGATGGCCCAGTTGGACGCCGCGCGCGGCCGGGAGTTCGACCGCCTGTTCCTCACGTTCATGATTCAGCACCACCAGGGCGCGATCACGATGGTCGCACAGCTGCTCGCCGCCCCGGGCGCCGCGCAGGACGGCCCGATCTTCCGGTTCGCCGCCGACGTGAACGCCGACCAGACCACCGAAATTGACCGCATGACGCGCATGCTCGACGACCTCAACCGGAGCGCTCAGTGAAATCCCAATCCCTGTTCGCCTTGTTCGCCATCGTGGCGCTGTCCGCCGCGGCGTGCGCCACGTCGAAGGTCAATATGTCCATGACGGCCCCGAGCCCCGACCCGCGGGTCGGGCTCCGCGCCGGCTGGATGAACGCCGCCCAGGCCGCCTGGAACATCCGCCTGGTCTCGACCACGCCGCCCTCCCCGGACTTCATCAACCGGAGCACCCCGGGCGACTTCCAGTTCATCAACTCCGACCTGTCGTTCAGCGGACCATACGTCTTTCAGGGCAACTTCTCCGGAGTTCAGGTCTGGGACATGTCCAATCCCCGGAGTCCCCGGCTCCACAAGGCCTTCGTCTGCCCGGGGTCGCAGAGTGACGTCTCCGTCTACCGCAACCTCCTGTTCGTGTCCGGTGAGGCCCTCAACGGGCGTACCGATTGCGGCACGCAGGGCGTCACCGATACCGTGAGCCACGACCGGCTCCGCGGGATCCGGATCTTCGACATCACGGACGTCGCGAATCCCCGCCACATCACCGACGTGCAAACCTGCCGCGGCTCGCACACGCACACCGTGGTGACGTCTCCGACCGACGCGGACAACGTATACATCTACGTTTCCGGCTCGGCCCCGGTCAGGTCGCCCAACGAGCTAGCGGGGTGTTCGGCGGCGCCGCCGGATTCGAATCCCAACAGCGCGTTGTTCCGGATCGAAGTGATCCAGGTTCCGCTGGCGCACCCGGAGCAGGCGCGCATCGTGAACTCGCCGCGGATCTTCAATGACTTGACGCAGGCGCCCTCACACGGTGAGACGCCGGAGGATGTTGCCGCGGCGGCGAAAGCCGCCGCGGAGGCGCGGGCCACGGGCGGGTTCACCGCAACGCGCAACGGTGTGGAAATCGTCCTGGGGCCGAGGTTCGTCACGTTTCGGCTCGACAGCATCGTCAAGGCGCGCGGAGGGACCGGTGCACCGACGGCCGCAGACAGCGCGGTGCTGCGGACCAATGCCCAGGTCATCTTCGATCGGAGCGTCAACCCTCCCCTGCGTGGCAACGGGCCGCCTCCGGGGCCGACCCAGTGCCACGACATCACCGTCTATCCGGCCATCGGCCTCGCCGGCGGCGCCTGCGGCGGCTACGGTCTCCTGCTCGACATCCGCGACGTCGCCAATCCGAAGCGGATCGGCGCCGTGGCCGACTCGAACTTCTCGTTCTGGCATTCGGCGACGTTCAACAACGACGGCACCAAGGTCCTGTTCACCGATGAGTGGGGTGGCGGCCTGCAGCCGCGCTGCCGCGTGACGGACAAGCCCGAGTGGGACGCGGACGCGATCTTCACCCTCGCGGGCGCCACGATGACGTTCAAGAGCTACTACAAGCTGCCGGCCCCGCAGACGCCGAATGAGAACTGCGTGGCTCACAACGGCACGCTGATCCCGATCCCCGGCCGCGACATCATGGCCCAGGGGTGGTATCAGGGCGGCATCTCGGTGTTCGACTGGACCGATCCGGCGCACCCGCGGGAGATCGCCTATTTCGACCGCGGCCCGATGGACTCGACCAAGCTCGTGGGCGCCGGGTCGTGGTCCGCCTACTGGTACAACGGCTACATCGTGAGCTCCGAAATCGCGCGCGGGCTCGACATCTTCGAGCTCCAACCCAGCGGGTTCCTTTCCCAGAATGAGATCGACGCCGCCAAGCTGGTGCATTTCGACTACTTGAACGCCCAGGATCAGCAGCAGCTGGTCTGGCCCGCGAGCTTCGTGGTGGCCCGGGCGTACCTGGACCAGCTGGCACGCTCGAACGGCTTGGCGCCGGAGAAGCTGTCTGCCGCGCGGAGCGCCCTCGCCCGCGCCGAGAAGCTCTCGGGACAAGGGCGCCGTGACGCGCTCACTCAACTGGCGACGCAGCTGAACAGTGATTTGCGGGGCGCACCCCAGCTCGTCGTGGACGGTCAGGAGCAGGGGCGTGCCGCCGATCAGTCGAAAGTGCGCACGCTCATCGGAGCGGTTACGGATCTGGCTGACGCCGCGCGCTGAAGGGCCTCGGTGGGGCGATGAGTGTGATGGGAAGCGTCACCGTCCTTGTCATGCTCCTGTCCGCGCCTGGCTCTGTGACGGGACAGCCGGCGTGCGGGCAGGGGCGTGCGTGGATGTTTGGTCCCTTTGACAAACCAAGAGAGGTGAACCCGGCGATCACGCCCAGTCCCGCGTCCACGTTCCTCTCTGCCATGAGCGACACCGTCGTTCGGTGGGAGGAGCATGCCACCTTCAATCCCGCGGCCATCGTGAAGGACGGGAAGGTGTATCTGCTGTATCGCGCCGAAGACGCGAGCGGAGACAACACGATCGGCCACCATACGTCGCGTATCGGGCTGGCGGAGAGCACGGATGGACTGCGCTTCACGCGCAGAAGCGCGCCGGTGCTGTACCCTGACCAGGACGCGCAGGCGCGGTACGAGTGGCCCGGGGGGGTCGAGGATCCGCGCGTCGTCGAGGCGGAGGACGGTTCGTATGTGCTCACGTACACGCAGTGGAATCGCGACGTCCCCCGCCTCGCTGTCGCGACGTCCCGGGACCTCGTCCACTGGACGAAGCACGGTCCGGCCTTCGGGAAGGCGTACGGGGGCAAATACCTGAACCTCGAATCGAAGTCCGGCGCGATCCTCGCTCGCGTCGAGGGAACGCGCGTCGTCGCGACCAAGGTGGGCGGGACGTACTGGATGTACTTCAACGTTCCCGACATTCTCATCGCGACCTCCGACAACCTCATCGCCTGGACGCCGCTGGAGGACATGCACGGCAAGCTCCTGAAGGTCCTATCCCCCCGGCCGGGGCATTTCGACTCCTGGCTGGTCGAGGCGGGGCCGCCCGCTCTCCTGACGGAGCACGGCATCGTCGTGATGTACAACGCGGGAAACAGCGAGACGGTCGGCGACCCGACTCTTCCGGCGCGGATCTATACGGGTGGACAGGCGCTGTACGATCGGCGCAATCCGCTCAAGCTGGTGGCCCGCTCGGATGCGCCATTCATCCAGCCCACGGAAGACTACGAGCGGACCGGACAGTACCCGGAGGGCACGACGTTCGTGGAGGGGCTAGTCCCGTTTGACGGACGCTGGTATCTGTACTACGGGACGGCGGACTCGCGCGTGGGCGTGGCCGTCTGGGATCCGAAGCGCACGACAAATGGAGGACGGCCTCGATGAGCCTCGTGAGGATGGCCCCGCCGCTCGAGCAGGACGTCGACCTCACCAAGACCTACGATGCGGTGATCGTCGGCTCCGGCGCTGCCGGCGGCATGGCCGCCCACGTCCTGACTACGCACGGCCTAAAGGTGCTGATGCTCGAGGCCGGCAAGAAGCTTCCCATCGAGCAGGAGCTGCGCTCGATGCAGTGGCCGTACGATCACCCGCGCCGGGGCGACGCGCCGCCGGGATCGCACCACCTCTCGTTCAACGAGTACACCATCCGCACGCCGCCGTACGCCAAGGGCGCGGCGTTCAAGCACGTGTACTCGTACGTCGGGGGATGGTCGGGGTCGGACTACGTCAAGAACATCCTGGTGGACGAGAAGGATCACCCCTACACCGGAACCACCTACGCCTGGGTGCGGGCGCGCTGTCTGGGAGGTAAGACCAACATCTGGGGCCGCCTGGCCCTCCGCCTCTCCGACTACGACTTCAAGGCCAAGTCGCACGACGGGTACGGCGAAGACTGGCCCATCTCCTACGCGGACCTGGAGCCGTATTACGACAAGGTCGACCTCTACCTCGGCATCTCCGGCGTGAAGGAGAACCTGCCGCACCTGCCGGACAGCCAGTTCCAGCGTCCCTCGAAGCTCAACCTCGGCGAGGTGAAGCTGCGCGAGAGCTTGAAGAAAGCGGGACAGGTGCTGACGCCGTATCGCGCCGGCGTCACCACCGACGGCTTGAAGCACAACAAGTACCGGAGCAAGTGCTACGGCCGGGGCGCCTGCGATCGACGGCCGGGTGGGTGCGACATCCACGCCGTGTTCGATTCGCCCACCGGGCTCATCTATCCGGCGATGGACACCGGGAACCTGACGATCCGGCCCAACTCGATCGCGCACGAGGTGCTGGTCGACAAGAACACCGGCCGAGCGCGGGGGGTCGCCTTCCTCGACAGCGCGACGCGCAAGAGCTACGAAGCCAAGGCGAAGGTCGTGATCCTGGCTGCGTCCACGCTCGAATCCGCCCGTCTCCTCCTGTTGTCGCGCTCCCCGCAGCATCCGAACGGTCTCGGCAACTCGAGCGGGCATGTCGGTCACAACTTCTGCGAGCACGTGATGGGACCGGGTGTCACCGGTCTGATCAAGGAGCTCGTGGGCAAGCCACACACGCTCGATGACGGCCGCCCGGGCGGGTTCTACATCCCGCGCTTCCGGAATCTGAAAGACCGCCAGCCCGGCTTCATCCGAGGCTACGGCTACGAGGGGAACAGCGGCCATTCCATGTTCCCGGCGCACGTCTTCGATACGCCAGGTTTCGGCGGCCAGTTCAAGAAGACCGTGCGTGATCACGCCGCGGCCTTTATCAGCATGGGGGCCTTCGGCGAGGTCCTGCCTCGCTACGAGAGCTTCGTCGACCTGGATCCCGAAACGAAAGACGCTTGGGGAATCCCGGTGCTGCGCTTCCACTACCAGTTCTCGGACAACGAGCGCAAGATGGCGGAGGACATGGTTGCGACCGGGCGCGAGATGCTCGAGGCTGCGGGGATCGAGGTGGTGGGCGTCGATCGCGAGGTCCTGACTCCGGGATGGTCCATCCACGAGCTGGGCACCGCGCGGATGGGCGTCGATCCCAAGACGTCGGTGCTGAACCAGTTTCAGCAGTCGCACGACGTCCGGAACTTGTTTGTCGTGGACGGCTCGAGCCACGTCAGCGCGTCGTGTCAGAATCCCACGTGGACCATCATGGCGCTGGCGTGGCGCTCTTGCGACCATCTGGCGGAGGAATTCAGGAAGGGGAACCTATGACGGACGCGCCCAAACACTTGGAGTCACTCTCGCGCCGCGAGATGATCGCAGCCACCGCGGCGGCGCTGGTCACTCCATTGCTGCAGGCCGGGGCGGTCACGACGCCGCCCGCGGTGGGCGTCCCGGGCAAGTTCCTGACGGCGGTGGAGTACGCGCTGCTGGATGAGCTCACCGAGCTGATCATCCCCGCCGACGAGCATTCACCAGGGGCGCGCGCCGCCGGCGTGGCCGGCTACATCGACGGCCGTCTGGCGGAATCGCTCGAGCCCGACTGGCAGGCGCAATGGCGCTCCGGGCTGCAGGCGGTGGAGGGACTCTCCCGTGAGCTCAACGGGAAGCCGTTCCTCGAGGCCACGCCGGACCAACGGGTCGCGGTCCTCATCCGCATGGCGGCCGGCGAGCAAGACCCGAAGACGGCGCCGGAGCGTTTCTTCCGGGAGCTCAAGGGGTGGACCGCGCGCGGCTACTATACCTCCAAGATCGGTATCCACCTCGACCAGGAATACAAGGGAAACGTGTACCAGCGCGGGGAATTCGCCGGGTACGATGCGAAGTGAATCGCGGCCCCAAGCGCCATGACCCGGAGCACCGATGATCGGTCTCGCGGCTGATGAGCATGAGCCAGGGTGCCGGGACGCGTCGAGGCCTTCAGTGACGGGGTGTTTGCGATCGCGATCACACTGCTCATCCTCGAGATCCGCGTCCCGCACGCCGCCGCAGACCAGAGTCTCTGGGGGGTCTGGTGGCTCTCTGGCCGTCCTACGTTGCGTTTGCTCTCCGTTTCCTCGTCATCCTCATCATACTGTGGGACGTTCGTGATCAACGGCATCGCCTGGAACCTGCTGTTCACCCCGATGGTGCGGGGCCGTCTGCTGCGCCCGGAGATCGGCGGCGAGACCATCGCCCACATCCGACGCGCGTACGTGTTCGGCCCCGTCGTGTACGCCGTCTCCACCGTCGTGGCCCTGTTCCCGCCCGTGCTCGGCCTGGTTCTGAACGCCTCGCTATGGCTCGTGTGGATCCGGTTGTGTTACCACACGACTCGCGAGGCCGCGCTCTAGGAAAGAGTTGCGACGTCGCGGCTTCGGCCGCAGCTTGAGACCCGGACTACTCCGTCCAGTTCCAAGACGCCTAAGGAGGATGAGATGCGTACACGTTTCCTCGTGCTCGGACTGACGCTCCTGGGCGCGCAGGTGCTCGCGGCACAGACCAAGCTGTCTGGTGCCGGAACCTGCGCCAAGCCCGACGTCACCCACACGATCCCCATCGGAGATCGCCCCAATCATGCTTTCACGATCAGCAAAACCACATGCCGATGGACCAAGCCGTTTGCGATCGCGGGGCTGCGGTCCAAGGGGGGCACGGGTGTGCAATCCGACGAGCTGAGCGACACCACCTCGCAGTTCCACGGCTACTTCCTGGACACGATGTCCGACGGCAACGAGGCTCACTATCGCTACGTGGGGACGACAGCGTTGAAGGGCGGAGCGCCTCAGAGCGCAACGTGGAACTGGCTGTTCGTGGGTGGTACGGGGAAGCTACAGGGCCTCCGAGGAAGCGGGTCGTGCAGGGGAACGTGGATTGCCGGTGGCGTCAGCGCCTGGGAGTGCAGCGGCTCCTATCAGCTTCCGAAGTAACCGTCAGCAACGGGCCATGCCCTAGAACTCCAGCGTCTTCAGAAACGCGTAGTTCCGGCGCGCGCTGTCGAGGGGATGCTCGACGCCCTCCTGCTCGACGTAGCAAGGCTTGTGATCGATGTCGGGAATGCCCGCCAGCAGGCGCCGGAAATCGAGCGTTCCGGTGCCGAGCTCAGTGTCTCGCGAGCGGTCCTTCACGACGTCCTTCAGATGGAAGCTCCAGTAGCGGTCGCGGTACCGCTCGAGATAGGCGAACGGATCGCCGCGCCCCATGACCATGTTGCCGACGTCGAGCTGGTGGCGGACCACGCTCGGGTCCGTTCTCTCCACGAACAGATCGTACGGCACGGTGCCGTCGATCGGCGTCATGTGATCGGCTTCGTTGTGGAAGGCGAGCCAGATGCCGGCGCGCCGCGCCGCCGCACCGGCGGCGTTGAAGCGGTCGGCCCATTCCCGCCAATCGTCGAGCGAGCGGGCCGTGTCCGGCGTGAAGCTCGGCACGATGAGGTATTCGTGACCGAGCCGCTGGGCGATGGCGAGGCTTCGCTCCCACCCGACAAGCACGACGGTGGGCGAGACGTGCGCCGAGGGCGCGCGCAGTCCTTCGCGATCGAGGGCCGCCCGGACTTGCTCGGTGGTGCGGCCGAAATTACCAAAAGACCAGAGCAGCTCGACATCCGTGTACCCCATGGCGCGCACGGCGGCGAGGGTGCGCTCGGGGTCCCTGCCCATCGCGTCCCGGACCGAATAGAGCTCGAGCCCGATACGGTTGAGGCGGCGAGGGGAGCGCACGACGCGGGACGCCCACGGTCCGGTCGCGAGCGAGGCGCCGAGGGCGTGGACGAACGCTCGCCGGTGCACGCCTCAAAGTGAGATGCACGCGGCGCCTTGGCAAGACGTGCAGTCAGGGCTCGTCGAGTGCGAAGGCGACGTAGGTCGCGGGTGCCGGGGCTCTCGACTTGCCGCTGCTCGTGGCGATCACGACGAATTGCCGGCCATCGACTTCGTAGGTCGCCGGCGTGGCGTTCCCGGCCGCCGGGAGCGTCGTCTCCCACAGCAGTGCCCCCGTGGACTTGTCGAACGCCCGGAACTTGCCGTCGCCCGGCGGCGTCGGGAGGCTCTCCGCCGTCCGGCTGCCGATGATGAGCAGGTTCTTATAGACGATCCCGGGTGTCCCGAGCGATACCATCAGCTTCTCGCCGGGCCGGAGGCCGTCCCGCATGTCGACACGGCCGCCGTCGCCGAATGCCGCGATGGGGCGTCCCGTCGTGGCGTCCAACGCATAGAGGAACTGCTGCACCGCGACGAAGATCCGCTGGTCTTGGCCGTCGCCCCAGTGGACGACACCGCGTGTGCGACCACCCCCGCCGCGCACCTTGCGCCCGTTGTACGGGTCGAAGCGCCACAACAGCTCGCCGGTGGCGGCGTTGAGGGCCACGGTGTTGAGGCTCACCGTCGTAGCGTACAAGACCCCCTTCACCACGATGGGATTGACCTCCAGCTCGGAACTCTGGATCCCGTCGCTGGCGTCGAACGTCCACGCCACCTTGAGACGCTTGACGTTCTGGCGCTTGATCTGCTGGAGGGACGAGTACCTCATGCTCTCGGGTCCCCCACCGTACACCGGCCACTCCACGGGCGTCGGGGATTGTGCCGGCAGCGTCGCTGCGGCGAAGAGGAGGAGGGAGTACTCGACTCGCATGGCGGGCCCTTTCTAGCCGGTGTTGCGGAGCCCCTGCGCGATGCCGTTCAGCGTGGAGGCCAAGCCGGCGGTGACCGACGCCGGCGTTGGGTCGCCAGAGGCCCCGGACGTGCCGGGGGCAGCGGCACGCTTGCGCTGCAACAAGGTCACCTGGAGCAGCGACAGCGGATCCACGTAGGGGTTCCGGAGCCCGATCGCCGTCTGGAGCATGGGATTGTCGCGCATCAGGTAATCGCTCTCTCGGATGCGAAGCAGCGCGGCGATCGTGCGGCGGAACTCGTTTTCCAAGTGGTCGAAGAGCGCGAGGTCACCGCCTAGCTCTCGCACGTACATCCGGGCGATGGCGAGGTCCGCCTTGGCGCACACCATCTCTACCTTGGCGAGGAGGTCGTCGAAGAACGGCCAGGCCTCAGCCATGCGACGCAACAGCGCGAGCCCACCGGGCTCGCTGCCGACGGCCTCGAGCGCGGTGCCCACCCCCAACCATCCCGGGAGCATGAGTCGCGTCTGGGTCCACCCGAACACCCAGGGAATCGCCCGCATCCCCTCCATCGTTTCTTCACCCGGTGCGCGGTAGGCCGGCCGCGACCCGAAGCGCACGTCGGCGAGCTCCCGGACGGGAGTCGTGTCGAGGAAGAGCCTGAACAAATCCCCACTGCCGTAGACCAGCGTGCGGTAGGGAGGCAACGCCTCCGCCGCCAGGCGATCCATGACTTCCCGGAACCGCGCTTCCTCGCCGGGCTCGAGGCCGTTGCGCCAGTCCTCAAACCGATGCAACAAGACGCCGCTGAGCATCAGCTCGAGGCTGCGCTCGGCAACGGACAGGAGGCCGAAGTTCTGGGAGACGATCTCACCCTGCTCGGTGATCTTGATTCCCCCTTGCACGGTGCCCGGGGGAAGCGCGGTGAGCGCCCGCGCCACCGGTGAGCCCCCGCCGCGGCCCACGGTGCCACCGCGGCCGTGGAACAGCGTCCACCGAACCCCGGCGTCGGCACAGGCCCGCGCGACGTCCTCCTGCACGCGGTAGAGGGCCCACGCCGAGGGGAGGAGTCCCGCGTCTTTGGCGGAGTCGGAGTAGCCCAGCATCACCTCTTGGTGCCGCCCGCGGGCGCCGAGGTGCCGCTGCCACATCGGGTCGCCGAGCAGCGACCGCACGACCAGCGGCGCCTGCTCGAGATCTTCCAGGGTCTCGAACAGCGGCACGATGTCGAGGCGGGAGAGCGCGGGCTCGCGTGACAGATCCACGAGCCCTCCTTCACGGGCCAGCAGCAGCACGCGCAGCAGGTCCTCGGCGGACCGCGTGCGCGAGACAATGTAGGTCGAGGCCGCGGCCACGCCGATCTCGTCCTGGATCGCTCGCATGACCCGGAACACCTGCAGCGTCCCATCGGTCGGCGCCGCGAGGGCGGCGTGCGGCGTGTGCAGTGGACGCCGACCTGCCAACTCCCGCCGGATCGCCGCGCCGTCCAGACGCCCGAGTCCGACGCTCGCCGCGAGGTCGTCGAGCGCCCGGGTGTGGACGGCAGCGTCCTCCCGCACATCCAGGCGGTACCCGTGGAAGCCGTGGGCGCGTACCTGGGCCAGGAGCGGCTCCACCAGGGCACGCCTTGCGTGCGCCGCACCTGCGGCATCCAGGCTGTCTGCAACCAGCCTCAGGTCGCGCTCCAGCTCCCCCGGAGAGGCGTACCCCGGGGGATCGGCCTCGACCCGGGCCCGCATGAAGCTCACCTTGAGACGCAGCGGCTCGTCGGCGTTGCGGCGGCGATTCTCCTCCCACACACCCGGCAGCTCCTGGCGGTCCCGCTCGAGCGAGGCGCGCAGCTCGGGGGAGACCGCTGCGAGCCGCTCGGAAACAGAGAGCCGCGCCGTGAGGTCCGCCAGCGCCCGCGCGTAATGGCCGAGCACCGCGCGGCGGGCGCTGCGCGCGGCAGCGAGCGTGATCTCCGCGGTGACGAACGGGTTGCCGTCCCGGTCGCCCCCGACCCAGCTCCCCATGGTAAGCGGGGTCACCGCGGCGAGCCCGCTGCCGAACTCGTCCTCGAATGCCTGGACGAGGCGCTCGCGCACCCGCGACGCGGCGTCGAGGAGGCGGTCCTCCAGATACCAGAGGGCATTCGACACTTCGTCCATGACCGTCGGGCGGTCGCGCCGCACCTCCTCGGTGAGCCAGAGGAGCTCCACCTCGCCCTCGAGACGCCCCTCGATGGCGCGGCGCTGGGGCTCCGGCGCGCCGTCCCGCGCCAGGAGACCCTCCGCCAGACGCGCCTGGAGGTCGAGAATCGTGCGTCGGGCGGACTCGGTGGGATGCGCGGTGAGGACCGGTCGGACGTCGAGCGTCAGCAAGGCGTGCGTGACCTCCTCGGCTCCCCGGCCGGCCTCACGCAGGCGTCGCAGCGACCAGCGCACCGATCCGCGCTGCGCGGCGGCCAGGTCGTCCTGGCGCGACCGTCGGACCCGATGAGCCTGTTCCGCGGCGTTGATAAGAATGAAAAACACCGTAAAGGCACGTGCCGTGAGACGCGCCGTCTCCAGTGGTAGGGATCGGGTCCGCGCGAGCAGTGTGTCCAGGTCCGGCGCGCCCGGGACGCCGAGCCGTCGGGCGCGGCAGGCCCGGCGCAACTCCTCGACCGCCCGGAATGTGTCTTCACCTGCCAGGCGGCCGACGACACGGCCCAGCGTTGCGGCAAGCCAACGCACGTCCTGGCGGAGCTGCGCGTCCTGCGGCCGCGCTACGGGCGGCGGAAGCGGAACGGTCGCAGCAACGTGGGCGGTCGTCATCGCAGTGATCGTGTCGCATGATCGCGGGGACCGCGGAACGGCGCAAGGCGACGCGGGGGGAGCCGCTCTACGGCGTCACGAGCCTTGCGCCCGTGCGCGCGCTAGATTTGCGGCTGGTCGCTCCACACCGTCCCCGGAGGGGCTTTGCGCGCTGTCGCCCGGTTGTCGCTCGTGGTCCTGCTGGTCCTACACGCCTGCGCCGATCCCACGGTGCCCCGCATCGAAGGGCCGCCGCTCGTGCTGGTCGGCCAGTGGTCGTCCGTGCGCCCGGCGCCGATCGTTCAGGTGCACCTCCACCTGCTGCCGACCGGCAAGGTGCTGAGCTGGGGCCGCACCGGCGATCCACAGGTGTGGGACCCGGCCACGGGTGCCTTCACGCCGGTGCCGGCCCCCTCCCTGCTGTTCTGTGCCGGTCACGACTTCCTCCCCGACGGCCGGCTGCTCGTGGCCGGTGGCCACATCTCCGACCTGCACGGCCTCGCCAACACCAACGTGTTCGATCCCGTCGCGGGTGTGTGGCAGGTGGAGCCCGCCATGGCCGCGGGGCGCTGGTATCCGACCAACACCACCCTACCGAACGGCGAGGTCCTGACGCTCGCGGGCACCGATGAAACCGGCGCCAACGTGACGATCCCCGAGACAGGCCGCTGGACGACGCTCGCGAGGAACGCGGTAATTCGCATCTACCATCAGACTTCGCTGCTCCTGCCGGATGGACAAGTGCTGAACACCGGCAGCGGCGGCGCACCCAGCATCGGCGCCGTGGACGAGCTGAACTACGAGCTGTATTCGCCACCGTACTTGTTCAACGGTCCGCGCCCCACCATCACCGGCGCGACACCCGCCGCCGTGGCATACGGCCAGACGCTGGTCGTCACGACCCCAGGCGGGGCCGCCGTCACGAAGGTGACGTTGATCCGGTGTCGATTTTCGGTTCCCCCGAACGACTATCTGGCGTCCACGGCCGTTCCACCACGATTCGGGAGGGACCTATGAAGTACCTTTGCCTGATCTACGATGAGGAGAAGAAGCTGGGCGCCATGTCCCAGAGCGAGTCGGACGCCTTCATGGGCGAGTACCACACCTTCACGGAGGGGATCCGCAAGAGCGGCCACTACGTCGCGGGGGAAGCGCTCCAGCCGATTCACACGGCCACGACCGTGCGGATCCGGAACGGCAAGCTGTCCACCACGGACGGTCCCTTCGCCGAGACGAAGGAGCAGTTGGGCGGATTCTACCTCATCAACGCCCGCGATCTGAACGACGCCCTCCAGGTGGCCGCAAAGATCCCGTCGGCCCGCTTGGGGAGCGTCGAGGTGCGGCCGATCATGGTGTTCAGCCAGCAGTAGCCGTGGGCGAGGACGCGGCCGACCAGGCGGGGGTGCGTGAGCTGGTGGACGCAGTCTACCGCTCCGACTCGCGCCGCGTCCTCGCGACGCTGATCCGCCTGTTGGGCGACTTCGACGTGGCCGAGGAGGCGCTACACGACGCCTTCGCGGCCGCCGTGGAGCGCTGGCCGCGTGACGGCGTACCCGCCAACCCCAGGGCGTGGCTCGTCTCGACCGGCCGCTTCAAGGCCATCGACGGCATGCGCCGGCGCGCCCGGTTCGACGCATCGCTGGCGGAGCTCGCCCGCCGACTGGATACCGACACCAGCGACCCCGCCTCCTGGGACGAGGAGAGCGTCGAGGACGATCGGCTGCGGTTGATCTTCACCTGCTGCCATCCGGCCCTGCCGCCGGACGCGCAGATCGCGCTGACGTTGCGCGAGGTCTGCGGCCTCACGACCGAGGAGATCGCGCGCGCCTTCCTCACGGCCCCGTCCACCGTGGCCCAGCGCATCGTGCGCGCCAAGATCAAAATCCGCGACGCGCACATTCCGTATCAGGTGCCGTCCCGCAGCGATTTGCCGGCACGGCTCGACACCGTGCTCCACGTGGTCTACCTGGTGTTCAACGAGGGGTACTCCGCGTCCTCGGGTGAGTCGCTGACGCGGCACGATCTCTCGGGCGAGGCCATCCGCCTGGGACGGCTGCTGATCGAGCTCTTGCCGGAGCCCGAGGCTGAGGGGCTCCTGGCGCTGATGCTGTTGCACGAATCGCGTCGCGCCGCGCGCACGTCGCCGGCGGGCGAGCTGGTACTGCTTGGGGACCAGGATCGCTCGCTCTGGAACCCGGAGCAGATCGCCGAGGGGAGCGCGCTCGTGCGACAGGCCCTCGCGTCGCGCCGGTTCGGGCCCTATACGCTCCAGGCGGCGATCGCGGCCGTACACGCCGAAGCATCCGACGCCGCAGCGACGGACTGGGCCCAGATCGTCGGATTGTACGATGTGCTGGCGCGGGCGGACCCGTCGCCGGTGGTCGAGCTGAACCGCGCGGCCGCGATCGCGATGCGTGACGGTCCGCCGGCGGGCCTGACCCTCATCGATGCCCTCCTGGCGCGCGGCGATCTCGAGGATTACCACCTGGCGCACTCGGCGCGGGCGGACCTGTGCCGGCGGCTGGGGCGAACGATGGAGGCCCGAGCCTCCTACGAGCGGGCCCTGCGCCTCACGCGGCAGGAGCCGGAGCGGCGCTTTCTCGAGCGACGGCTGAGCGAGCTGCCGGACTGAGCGGGCGGAGTGGATACTGGCGGAGGCCAGTACGGGCACGCAGTATCAAGAGACCGGCTGGCGCAAGAGCCGGCGCTGAAAGGCGCGAGATCATGCAGCGGACCCTTCCAGTTACCCTCGGTCTCCTGATCCTCGCGCCGATCACGACGAGCACCGCGCCAGCGGTCGGGGCGAGCTTCACCTTGGGGCAGGGGCTGGATCCCCTTGGACTCGCGGGCTGAGCCGCGCGTTTGCACCGACGATGATCGAGCTTCGGGACAAGGTCACCAACGAGCCGCTCGGCACCATCAGTGACGACGAGCTGCGCTTCCTCGTCGATGAGCTCGAAGAGGAATCGCCCACGGATCGCGATTACTACATCAGCTCCGACACCATCGACATGCTCGAGGCCGACGGTGCCCCGTCATCGTTACTCACGCTGCTCAAGCGCATTCTCGGATCTGAGGAGGGAATCGAGGTGCGCTGGATCCGCGTCTGACGATCTTAGCCTCCAACAGCACTCGAGGAGACCCCGCCGATGAGACCCCTCTACTTCCTCAGTCTGCTCCTCTTCACGGTCACGGCCGCCGCGGCCGGCCAGGCCAAGAGCCCAATGGCTTTCTTTCCCGGGACGGAGCTCGAGTGGAAGGACGGTCCTCCGTCCTTACCGAAGGGCGCCAAGATGGCGATCCTGGAGGGCGATCCAACGCAGCCCGGAATGTTCACCATGCGCCTGCGGTTCCCGGACGGCTTCCAGATTTTTCCGCACTGGCACACGCAGACGGAGCACGCGACGGTCGTGGCCGGCACGCTCCACTGGGGGATGGGGGAGCGGTTTGATCGCGCGTCCACCCGGACGCTGACCGCCGGCTCGTTCGGCTACTGGACCGCGGGGACGAAGCACTTCGCCTGGGCCGAGGGCGAGACGATTCTGCAGCTCCACGGCCAGGGGCCCTGGACGATCACCTACGTGAACGCCGCAGACGACCCGCGGAGCCCGCACCCGTGAGATGCTCACCGTGATTCTCGTCGTCGGCGCAACCGGCCTATTGGGGGGCGAGATCTGTCGCGTCTTGACCCAGCGAGGGACACCGGTGCGCGCGTTGGTCAGGGGAACATCGAATCCCGATCGAGTCGCGCATTTGAAGAGCGTCGGTGCCGAGCAGGTGCGCGGGGACCTGAAGGACCGACCATCGCTCGACGCTGCGTGTCGTGGCGCGAGTGCCGTCATCTCCACGGCGTCCTCGACGGTGTCGAGACAAGAAGGCGATTCCATCGAGAGCGTCGATCGCCAGGGCCAGCTGAGCCTCATCGCCGCCGCGGCGGCGGCCGGCGTGAAGCAGTTCATCATGATTTCTTTCCCGAGCGTCGAGACCGACTGTCCGCTGCAGTCCGCGAAGCGTGCGGTCGAGGAGCGTCTGCAGCTGAGCGGCATGACGTACACGATTCTCAGGTCCACTTTCTTCACCGAGGTGTGGTTGAGCCCCGCCTTGGGCTTCGATGCGCCCAACGCGACAGCGCAGATCTACGGTGGTGGCCAGAACAAGATCAGCTGGATCTCGTTCCAGGATGTCGCGCAGTTCGCCGTGTCCGCGCTGGACAATCCTCGGGCGAAGAACGCCGTGGTCGAGCTGGGTGGTCCCGAAGCCCTAAGTCCCCTGGAGGTGGTGCGGCTCGCTGAGCAGGTGACGCGGAAGCGATTCGCCGTACAGCATGTCCCGGAGGAAGCGCTCCGGGCGCAATTCGCCGCGGCGACGGATCCGCTCCAGCAGTCGTTCGCCGCGCTGATGTTGTACTATGCCCGCGGCGACGTCATCAACATGAAGGCGACGCTTCGAGCTTTTCCGGGGCAGCACCTCAGGTCGGTGCGTGCGTACTTCGAGGCCAGCACCCCTTCGTGAGGATCACATGAACACGATGGGCAGTCTCGTTTGCCGTGCTCGGCGAGACGGGGCAGTCGACGGCGGAGGTCTCAACAGAGGCGCTGCGCCGCATCCTGACCGAGAAGACTGGCGGCGGAGCTGCTGGCGGCGGGCTACACCAAAGTCCGGCGCTACCAGCTCGGCATCCCGGTGTGGCGCGCGTTGGGCGGCGTCACGCAAATCGAGCCGGAAGGACTGCGAAACATCCTCGCGAACGATCGCACCGCCGTCGTCGTCGATGTGCGGGAGTCGCCGGAGCGCCAGGCCAGCGCGTCCCGAGCGCCCAACCCATCCCGCGCAGCGCCGTGCTTGAAGG
>QHTS01000134.1 GCA_003220905.1 Gemmatimonadota bacterium
CTGGGACCTCGGAACGGGGACCACGGACAACGGCACCGGCGCGATGTGCACGCTCGAGGCGGCCCGCGTCATCGCCCGGTCGGGCTTCAAGCCGAAGCGCACCATCCGGTTCGTGCTCTTCGCTGGAGAGGAGCAGGGCCTGATTGGGTCGCGCAAGTACGCCGAGGCGCACGCCGCCGAGGCCGACTCGATCCAGGCCGTCATCGTGCTCGACAACGGCACCGGCGCGATTACGGGGCAGGCGCTGCAGGGGCGGACGGACCTGGAAGCGCTGTGGCGCGCCGTCCTCGCTCCGGTGGCACGGCTCGACGCCGATTCGGTGGTGAACCGGAACAAGACGGGCACCGACCACCTCTCGTTCCTCCCCTATGGCGTCCCGGGGTTCAACTTCAACCAGCTTGAGCGCGGCTACGGCCACACCCACCACTCCCAGTCCGACACCTATGACATGGCCGTCGCGGCGGACCTGATGCAGGCGTCCGCCGTGATGGCGGTGTCGGCCTACGAGCTCGCGAACCTGCCGGGGCTGATTCCCCGCGGTGAGAGATCGGCGCCGACGCCGGTGCAGGCGGTGAAGGTCAGCGACAGCTTGATCGTCAAGGGGAGAGGATCGAACTAGAGCCCGCATCCCGGTTCAGTCCGCGTCGGCTAGCAGGTTTTCGAGATCCAGCGCCCGCGTATGCATCGCGATGCTCCCGTCGGGCGCCCGCGGCCATTCGGGCTCCGGCCGGTCGCGGTACAGCTCGACGCCGTTGCCGTCCGGGTCCCGCAGGTAGATCGCCTCGCTGACGCCGTGGTCGGCTGCTCCCTCGACGGGCACGCCGGCCTCGAGCACGCGGCGCAGGGCCCCGGCGAGCGTCTTGCGGTCCGGGTAGAGGATCGCGAAGTGATACAAGCCGGTGGACCCGGGGGCGGGCGCCGGTGCCCCACGGCCGGCCCACGTGTTGAGCCCGATGTGGTGATGGTAGCCGCCCGCCGAGAGAAACACGGCGTCCCGCCCGTAGCGACTCGTTACCTCGAAGCCGAGCACGTCACGGTAGAACGCGAGGGCGCGCTCCAGGTCCGACACCGTCAGGTGCACGTGACCGATTCGGGTTTGCGGGTGAATGCTCATGGCCATGAAAACGTAGCAGGGTTCCGGCGATTAGATTTCTCCTCATGAACGGCATGCCCAAGATCCCCGGTCCCGTGAACGAGCCGGTGCTGAGCTACGCCCCGGGAGCCCCGGAACGGGTGGAGCTCAAGCGGACCCTGAAAGAGCTCTCCAGCCGCCAGCTCGAGATTCCCCTTGTCATCGGCGGCAACGACGTCCACACCGGCAGGACGATCGACGTCGTTATGCCCCACTGCCATCGCCACGTGCTCGCCAAGGCGCATCAGGCCGGGCCCACAGAGGTGCAGGCGGCGATCGCGGCGGCGCAGGCGGCGTGGCGCGAGTGGTCGGCGTCGGGATTCGAGCGGCGGGCCGCCGTGTTTCTCAAGGCCGCGGATCTGCTGGCCACGCGGTACCGGCCGATCGTCAACGGCGCGACGATGCTCGGCCAGTCGAAGACCGCGCATCAGGCGGAGATCGACGCGGCGTGCGAGCTGATCGATTTCTTCCGCTTCAACGTGCACTTTGCGGAGCGCATCTACGCCGAGCAGCCGTTGTCCGTCTCCGGCGTGTGGAACTCACTCGACTATCGTCCCCTGGAGGGCTTCGTCTACGCCATCACGCCCTTCAACTTCACGTCGATCGGGGGCAACCTGCCCACCGCCCCGGCCATCATGGGCAACACGGTGGTGTGGAAGCCCGCGGCGACGGCGGTGTTGTCGAACTACTTCATCATGCGGCTGCTCGCCGAGGCCGGCTTGCCGCCGGGGGTGATCAACTTCGTCCCCGGCCCTTCGGTCCAGGTGTCGGAGCGCCTGCTCGCCGATCGCGCGTTCGCGGGGATTCATTTCACCGGCTCGACGGAGGTGTTCCAGGCGCTGTGGAAGCAGTCGGCGGCGAACCTCACGTCCTACGCGGCCTACCCGCGGCTGGTCGGCGAAACGGGCGGCAAGGATTTCATCCTCGCGCACCCGAGCGCGGACCCGGACGTGCTCGCGACCGGCATGGTGCGCGGCGCCTTCGAGTATCAGGGGCAGAAGTGCAGCGCCGCGTCGCGCGCCTACGTCCCCGACGCCCTCTGGCCCGAGGTCCGGGATCGCATGCTCGAGATGCTCGCCGAGGTGAAGGTGGGAGACCCTGCGGACTTTCGGAACTTCATGGGGGCGGTGATCGACCGGAAAGCGTTCGACAAGATCAAGGGCTACATCGACGCGGCGAAGCAGGCCCCGGGCGTGAAGGTCCTGTTCGGCGGCGGCGCCGACGACACGGACGGCTACTTCATCGAGCCGACGGTCCTTGAAGCGCAGGACCCAGCGTATCGCACGATGTGCGACGAGATCTTCGGGCCGGTCCTGTCGGTCCATGTCTACCCCGCGGCCCGCTGGGCTGAGACGCTGCGCCTCGTGGACGAAACGTCGCCCTACGCGCTCACCGGCGCCATTTTCGCGCAGGACCGACGCGCGGTCGAGGAGGCGAAGGATGCTCTCCGGTATGCCGCCGGGAACTTCTACGTCAACGACAAGCCCACCGGCGCGGTGGTAGGACAGCAGCCGTTCGGGGGGGCGCGCGCCAGCGGCACCAACGATAAGGCGGGGAGCCTGCTCAACCTGATCCGCTGGGTGAGCCCGCGCGCCGTGAAGGAGAACTTCGTCCCACCGCGGAGCTTCAGCTACCCGTTCATGGCCGAGGCGTGAGCGCCGCGGGCGCACGGCCGCCCATCCTGGTGCTCGTGATGGGCGGTGCGTTCGCGCTGCTCATCGCTTCCCTGGTGATCGGGTCCCTCACCACCCCGGAGTTCCCCCCTTACACGCCCACCGTGCCGCCCCCCCACCCGGCGGTCGTGGGCGACTCTCTTGTCGGGCCGGCGACCTACACGCTGGACGCCTCGAGCACCGACCGCTGGCGCCGCTTCGACTTCCGGCGCGGCGCCGCGGTGGATTCGGGACGATGGGACATCGCCTTCCGGCGCTTCCATCTGATCACGGCCCCGGGTGGGGGCATCCTCGATCTCGGTCCCGTACCGTTCGACTCGGTGCGGGAGCTGCCCGCCGGCGGGTACCTCGCGAACGCGAATGCGTCGGACACGACCAACCCCGGCGTAGGGAAATGGTACGCCTACAGCATGCTGAGCCACCTGCTCACGTCGAAGCATCACGTCTATGGGGTGCGCACGGCGGGGGGGAGTTACGCGAAGCTCGAGCTACTCGCCTACTACTGCAAGGACGTGGGTACGGCGTGCGTCACCTTCCGGTACGCCTACCAGGGGGGTGGCACGCGCCGGGTCGCCCCTGCCGCCCGGTAGCGAAGAGCCCCCGGCGTCGCTCGACCGGGGGCTCGCGTTGTCGGTTTGGTTGGCAGCTTACTTCGGCGGCAGAATCTTGAACATCCCCGTGCCGCACACCGGGCACACGCCCTTAAGCGCGGGCCGGCCGTTCGCCATTTTCACTTGCTGCGGATTCGAAATCTTGCGCTTGGCCTTGCACTTCACGCAGTAGCCCTCATCCGCGGCCATCGGGGCCTTTCCACCCTTCGCCATTGCGTTCCTCCGTTCGGGGGCAGGGCAGGGGGGCGGGGTGCATCGGTTGCGGTCAGGGGCGGCTCCCCCGGTTCACCCCCTCCCGGGACGGAGACAACATAATACCCCGTGCTCAAATCGTGGAGCGAGGCCTGCGGGCGGAGCGTCTGAAAAGCCGTTCCGTTTGTGACTTCCGTCACAAAACGGTTTGGTCGCAGACCCTCCACAACGGCACAGGACAACGACTTCCGCCGGTCGGCCGTCCTTCCGGGGGGGTACCGCCAGCTCCCGGCCGTCCGGGGTCACGATCTTGACCGGGCCCTCGACAATGAGGGGGCCGTTCGGCTTGGGGGTGATCCGGGTGGCGTCCATAGTCCAACAATAACCGCGGCGTCTTCTGCGCGTCCAGCGCGATACTGAGCAAACTGCACGCGGCGGCCCGGGAAGGTGCCGTTCGGGAACGGCGGCGCGAGGGACAGGGTATCTTCCACCCGCGCCTATGAGAGCTCCGGCCTCTTTCCTCCTCCCGTGGTCGCTTCTGGCGCTGCTTGGCTGCGTCTCGGAGCACGGGCCGCTCACGAACCGGATGGCGCAGTCGACGACGGCCTACCTGGCCCGGGCCGCCCGCCAGCCGGTGAGCTGGCAGCCGTGGGGGCGCGATGCGTTCGCCCTCGCTGCGCGCCTCGACCGACCCATCCTTCTTTATGTGGGAGCGGACGACTGTCGCTGGTGCGGAGTGATGGACCGCGAGGTCTACGGCGACCCGGGCCTCGGTGCCATGATCGACTCGCTGTTCGTGCCCGTCCGCGTCGACCGCGACGAGCGTCCTGACGTCGCGCAGCGCTATGCGACCGCCGTACAGCTCCTCGCCGGCCTGCGCGGCTATCCAATCACCGTCTTCCTCACGCCCGACGGGTCGGCGTTCTTCGGTGGGACCTACTTCCCGCTCGACGATCCGATCACCGGACGCGGGCTCAAGCAGCTGCTCCCCGAAGTGGCCAGGGGCTACCGCGAGCAGCGCGCCTCCATCCTGCGGCGCGCCGCGCTGGTGCGGGAGCGCTCCCTGGGACGTCGCGGCCGGGTACGGGGCGCGCTCAAACCCGCCGTGGTGCAGCGCGAGACCGAGGCGGTGCGCGGCCTGACGGCCGCGGCAGCCCGGACCCATGCAGATGTCGCGAGCTTCCGGTTCACGCAGGCCGTCGATCTGCTCCTCGCCGTATATGCGCGCACCCGTGACTCCGCGTACCTCGCACCCGCGCGGGCCGTGCTCGACTACCTGGTCGATTCCGGCGACGCTGGCGTAGCCGCGAGCGCGCGGGACGATCCCCCGGAGCTGGTACGCGCCGGCCTGCTGCGCGATCTCGTGACAGCGTGGTCGGCCACGGGGGACTCGCGCTATCGCGAGGAGGCGCGCGCCGTGGCGCGACGGCTTGCCGGCGACGTTGGCCGGACGGCCGACCGGACCGTCTTTGCCGACCGCGACGCGTATGTGATCGGGTCGATCCTGGACGCCGCGGTGGCGATGGGCGACTCGGGAGTCGTCGTGCGTACCCACGCGGCGCTCGACACGCTGCTGCGGCGCGTGTACGCGCGGGGGCGCGCGGTGCGCCACGTCGCCGGGTCGGGCTCGCCGGTGCGCGCGCTGCTTGAGGATCAGGTGCAGGTCGCCTGGGCGTGTCTCGCGGCCCGCGAGGCCACGGGCGAGGCGCGCTACCTCGAGATCGCGGAAGATCTCGTGCGGCTGTTGGAGCGCGATTTCGCCGATTCAGGCTCGGCAGGCTACTTCGACGCCGCGGCCACGGACCCGACGGCGCCGGCTCTCGCCGAGCGGACGAAGCCCGTGCTCGACGATCTCCTCCCCGGCGGCAATGGTTGGGCGGGGCGTGTGCTGCTGCGGCTCGCCCGCGTCACGGGCGACGTCCGCTATCGGCGGCGTGCGGAGGCCACCCTCGAGGCCGTCGCGGGCGCCGTCGGCGGCGAGGGGCTGCGGGTCTCGAGCTACCTCGCCGCCGTGCAAGAGCTGCTGCGGGATCGCTAACCCGGTTCCCGTCCGCAACATCCAGTCATATGACCAGCCTGTAACGTGACGCCCTAATCTCCATGCAGGTCTCATGCATGTGAGGAGCACACCCCCTGACGCCGAGGTGGTGGCCCTCGTGCTCGCCGGCGACACCGAAGCGTTCGCCTTCGTGATCCGTCGCTACGAAGCGGGCTTGCTGCGGTTCGCGACCCGGATGCTCGGGAGCCGGGACGCCGCCGCGGACGCGGTGGCCGAGAGCTTCGTCCGCGCCTACCGTCACCTCGCGAGCTGCCGGGAGCCGGCGCGGCTCCGCACGTGGCTGTACCGCATCGTGACGAACCGGTGCAAGAGTCATCTGGTGCGCCGGTCCGTCGCGGACGTGTCACTCGACGACGCGCCGCCCATGGCGGACCCGGCCGACACCGAGGCGGCTCTGGAGCGGGCCGACCAGCTCCTGCTCGTGGAACGGGCGCTGGCGGACCTGTCGCCCGACAAGCGCGAGGCGTTCGTGCTGAAGCACGTGGAGGGGTTGAGCTACGAGGAGATGGCTGCAGTCACCGGGGAGCGCATTCCGACGCTCAAGATGCGTGTGCATCGCGCCCGGGAAGCGCTGCTGAAGGTGCTGGAGGACCACGCATGAATGTGATCGACCCGAGGATTCATCAGGCGCTCGACGGCGAGCTCGCCTCGGAGGCCGTTCCGGTCGAGTTGCGCCGCGCCGTGGCGCAGATCGCAGCGGCCGCGGATCTCCTTGCCGCGTCCCCCCCCGGACCGGCGATGAGCCTCGAGTCGCGCGTGATGGCGGAGATCCGCCGCCCGGCGCCGTCCCGCGCGTGGCGCCTGATACGCTGGCTCGTGACCCCGCGCGCGATCATCCTCCGAGTCCGCCCGGCCTGGAGCGTGGCGTTCGCCGCGGTGGTCGCCGCGCTCACCCTGTTCACGGCAGGCGACGAGGGCCCGGAGCTCGCGGAGCACGAGGGGATCGCCCAGTTCGTGGGCCGGTTCCCCGAGGCGCAATCGGTGCACGTGGTCGGCACGTTCAACGACTGGCGTCCTGGCTCCATCGCCCTGGAAGACCAGGACCACGACGGCGTCTGGCGTGCCACCGTGGTGCTCCCGGCCGGCACCTACGAGTACATGTTCGTGGTGGACGGCGAGCGTTGGGTCCCCGACCACCTCGCAGAGCGCCTCGTGGCCGACGACTTCGGTCGCGAGAACTCAATCGTCATCGTCCGGCCGGCCCGTCGATGAAGCGCTGGGTCGTCCTCGCCCTCGCGGCCTTCTTGGCCCTCCCGCTCGCGGCCCAGTCGGTGCGCGGCCGCCTGGAAGGCCGCATCCCGAGCGCGGCGATTCCGGCGGTCGACTCGCTCATCCAGTTCGCGTCGCAGGAGGGGCTTCCCACCGATCCCCTGATCCAAAAGGCGCTGGAAGGGGGAGCGAAGCACGTTCCGGGGCCGCGCATCGTCGCCGCCGTGCAGGTGAGTCTGGGGCAGCTGCGCGATGCCCGTGACCTGCTCGTTCGCGCGGGTGACCAGCCGCCGGTCCTCCCCGCCGAGATGACCACGGTTGCGTGGGCGCTGCGCCGGGGGTTGGCCGCGCCATTGGTCGAGCGGGTCGTGGCCGCGCTCGCGCGACCGCCACGGGCGGCCGCCATGCACGCCGTTGCCGATCTGGTGGCCCATCGCTTCGATCCCGATTCGGCGGCACAGCTGATCATCGAGGCCGTCCACGATGGTGTGCCCCGGGAGCGTTTGTTGGAAGTGTCCACGGCGGCGCTGCAGCAGGTGCAGCGGGGGCACACGCGCGCCGAGGCGTTCGCCATCGTGCGGGGGCAGCTGCCCAACCTGCCCGCGTCCGCGAGGCCGCCGCGCGGGAACGTCGCCGGCGCACGGCGCCTGGCGTCCCCGGCACCGCCGTAAGGGGGAGCGGCGTTGCAGGGTGCAACCATGGCGCCGTGACGCCGCCGGGCCGTTGCGGGTCTCACCGGTGAAGCGGGCCAGGGTGGCCCGCGTTATCCCTCCCGGAGGTATCGAGACATGATCCGTCGCACGCTCCTCGCGCTGGCCCTCCTCGCCGCTCCCGCGGTTGTGATGGCGCAACAGCCGTCACCGATGCAGGGCCAGGCGCCGGCGGCCGACACGTCGAAGGCGCAGGCTGGTAAGAAGGCGACCAAGAAACACGTTATGAAGAAGCACGCCGCGAAGCCTGGGGCGAAGCCGGAAGCCAAGGACACGGCGAAGAGCAAGCCTTAAGACGTGTAGTCGGCGTTGATCCGGACGTAGTCCGGCGTCAGATCGCAGGTCCACACCACCGCCTCCGCGCGCCCGAGCCCCAGGTCGACGCGGAGGCGGATCGTTTTCTGCTGGAAGATGGCGCGCGCGGCGCCTGAATCCGCGTGGGCGGTGGCGCCACCGGTGGCGAGCGTCAGCCACTCGCCGTCGGCGGCCGCTTGGAGCGACAGGCGGTCCACCGCGAGCGGGACGCCGGCCGCGCCGGCGGCGGCGAGGATGCGCCCCCAGTTCGGGTCGGCGCCGTAGATCGCGGTCTTCACGAGGGTCGAGCGGGCGATCGCACGACCCACTTCCCGTGCGGCGGCTTCGCTCACACCCCCCACCACCTGGATCTCGACGAGCTTCGAGGCACCCTCGCCATCCGAGACGATGGCGAGCGCGAGGGTGCGCGCCACCTGCAGCACGGCGTCCTCGAACGTCTTCAAGAGCGCGCCGTCGTGCGACGGATCGACTCCGGACGCGCCGCCGGCGAGGAGGAGGACGGTGTCGTTCGTGCTCGTGTCCCCGTCCACCGAGATGGCGTTGAAGCTGCGGTCGGCGACGCGGCGCAGCAGCGGTTGCAGCGTGGCCGGCTCGCCGACGGCATCGGTCGTGAGCACCGCGAGCAGCGTCGCCATGTCCGGGTGGATCATCCCCGCGCCCTTGGCGATGCCCCCGATCGTCACGCTGCCGGCCGGGCTCTCGAAGCGCACGGCGCAGTGCTTGGGTCGCGTGTCGGTGGTCATGATGGCGCGGGCGGCCTCCGGCCCACCGTCCGGCGTGAGACGCCCCGCCGCCGCGCGCAGGCCGGAGGCGACCTGCTCGAAGGGGAGCGGGACGCCGATCACACCGGTCGACAGCACGAGCGCGGTGCGGGGCGGGAGGCCGGCCGCCTGCTCGGCGGCCTGCGCCATCGCCCGGGCCGCGGCGAGCCCCGGCGCGCCGGTGCAGGCGTTCGCGACCCGCGCATTCATCGCCACGGCGCGCATCCGCCCCGGCCGCTCGGCCAGCAGCTCGGCGTCGTAGACCACGGGCGCGGCGCGGAGCGCATTCTTCGTGAACACGCCCGC
>QHTS01000132.1:0-2567 GCA_003220905.1 Gemmatimonadota bacterium
ACTGTGTTCCTGAGCCAGAGCTGGAAGTTCACGGCACCGGTCTACATCGGCGACACGATCACGGCGGAAGCCGAGGTCACGAGCGTGCACGCGACGAAGCCGGTGTGTCAGCTCATGATCAAGGTGACCCGGCAGACGGGCGAGACGGTGCTCGAGGGTGAGGCGTGGTGCTACACGTTCGGCCGGCGCGTCGATCGGGTTCCAAATCCATGATTTCGCCGAACAGATGGGAGTGCATCGCGAACATGGCACCGAACAGGAACGTGAACCATGGCACCTGGGAGACATGGTTCAGCCAACTCGCGAGGACGAAGACGAGGGTGTGCCCCGCTTGGTGGATCACCGATACCCCGCCGCCTGCAGGCTGAACAGCTCCGCGTACAACCCGCCCCGCGCCACCAGCTCCTCGTGCGTCCCCTGGTCCACCCGCTCGCCGCCTTGTAGCACCAGGATCCGGTCGGCCATCCGCACCGTCGAAAAGCGATGCGAGATGAGCACGGCCATCCTCCCCTTGGTGAGCTCCGCGAACCGCAGGAACACCTCATACTCGGCGCGGGCGTCGAGCGACGCGGTGGGCTCGTCGAGAATCAGGACCTGGGCGTCGCGCATGTAGGCCCGCCCCAGTGCGACCTTCTGCCACTCGCCTCCCGACAGCTCCACTCCACCGTCGAATCGCCGGCCGAGCATCTGGTCGTAGCCCTTCGTCAGACGGGAGGCGACCGAGTCGGCCAGGCTGCGGCGCGCCGCCTCGCGCACCCGCGCGTCGTCCTCCAGCGCCTCGACCTGGCTCACCCCGATATTCTCCTTCAATACGAAGTCGTAGCGTACGAAGTCCTGGAAGATCACGCCGATGTTCTTCCGCAGGCTGTTCAAGTCGTACTCCCGCAGGTCCACCCCGTCGAGCAGGATGTGCCCCTCGTCCGGATCGTACAGCCGGGCGAGCAGCTTCACGAGCGTCGTCTTCCCCGCCCCGTTCTCCCCGACGAGCGCGATCCGCTCCTCCGGCTCGAACGTGAACGTCAGGTGCCGCACCGCCCACCGGTCCGAGCCCGGGTAGCGGAACCCCACGTCCTGGAACTCGAAGCCGCGTCGGATCGACACCGGCACGGGGCGCGCCCCCGGCTGGGACGTCACGCGCGGCTGCACGTCGAAGAAAGTGAACAGGTCCGAGAGATACAGACTCTGCTCGAACACCTGCGACAGTGAGAGCAGGATGCGCTGGATCAGGTCGCGGCTCGCCCGAAACGAGCCGGCGAGGAACGTCAGCGCGCCGATCGAGAACCGGCCCAGCACCGTCAGATAGATCGTCACCGCGTACGCGCCGTAATAGCCGAGCGTGCCGATCGTGACGAACACGGTCGACACCACGTTGCGCTTGATCGCCAGCCGCTTGTTGGCATCGTAGAACTCGTCGGACAGCTTGGCATACCGACCCACGAGGAAGTCCGACAGGTTGAAGAGCTTCACCTCCTTCGCCATCTCGTCCGACGCGCCCGCGTAGCGGAGGTAGTCGAGCAGCCGCCGCTCCGGGGTCCATTGGAAGAGCAGCGAGTAGCCCAGCGCCGCATAGTGGGTCTCGCCCAGGAACGACGGCACGACGGCCACCACCAGCAGCAAGAGCAGCCATGGGAGCTGCACGACCAGCACGGCCGCCAGCGAGATCAGGGTGACGAGGTCCTGGGCCGTGGCCAGGAGCAGCGCGACGAGCCCGATGCGCCCCACGGTCTGGCGACGCGCACGCTCCAGGTGATCGTAGGTCTCCGCGTCCTCGTACTGGGCCAAGTCGAGCGTCGCCGCGTGCTCCATCAGCCGCACGCTGATGCGGTTCGAGAACAGGTCGCCGAGCAGACTCTCGAACAGCGACGAGAGGCGGGCCAACACCTCGCCGCCGACGGCGATGCCGAGCTCGAGCCCCACGAGACCCGCGAGCGACCACCAGTCCACCACGCCTCCGGCCGCGCGCACCTGCATGGCGGCGATCACGCCATCGACGATCAGCTTGCCGATCCACAGGACGGCGAGCGGGATGAACGAGCGGAGCGCCCGGAGCGCGAGGATCGCCACGGTGTAGCCGCGGTGGGTCTGGTAGACGAGCCGGAGGAGGGGGGGCACGTACTTGAGGGCCTGCAGCCGCTCGGACCAGGTCGGCGGCTTGCCGTCGGGCCCGGAAAGCGGGCTCCTGGCCCGCGGTACGATGCCGTGCGGGATGAAGCGGGGCGTCGAGGCCGTCACGACCTTAACTTCTCCAAGGGACGGTGCGTCAATATAACCGCATGAATATGTCGGACAGTCGGACCGTCGGACGGTCGGACCGCGTGCGCGAGCGAGGTCAGGTACTCGCCGCACTGGTCTTGGCATTCCTGTCCGTCAGTCCGACCGTCCGACTGTCCGCCCAGCTCTCCCCGCAGGACTCGGCGTTCCACGCCCTGAACCGTCTCGCGTACGGACCCCGACCCGGCGACGTGCCGCGCGTGGCCGCCGGGGGGGTGCTGCGCTGGATCGACCGCCAGCTCTCGCCCGATGGGATCAACGACGACCGTTTGGCCCAGCAGGAGCGGCAGTTTGCC
>QHTS01000132.1:2588-3915 GCA_003220905.1 Gemmatimonadota bacterium
GGGCGCAGCATGCTGCGCCCCTACCGAAACAGACGCCCCTACCCACGCCAGCCGATCCGATGATCCCGAAAAGCCGGCGCCTCGCGGGCGAATTCGCCGACCTGGCGGTCGTCCGGGCCGCGCTCGCCGAGCGACAGCTCTACGAGGTCATGGTGGACTTTTGGACCAATCACTTCAACGTCTACTTCGCCAAGGGCGCCGATCGCTTCCTCACGCCCGACTACATCGAGCACACGATTCGCCCGCGCGCGATGGGCAAGTTCGAGGACCTTCTGATCGCCACCGCCAAGAGCCCCGCAATGCTGTTCTACCTCGACAATTGGGAGAGTGTGGCACCGGGTGCCTCGCCGCAGTCCCCCCTCTCCGCGAGGCGGAGAGGGGGTCAGGGGGTGAGGCGCATGCCCAAAGGGATCAACGAGAACTACGCCCGGGAGCTGCTCGAGCTGCACACGCTGGGGGTGGACGGCGGCTACACGCAGCATGACGTGATCGACGTCGCGCGCATCTTTACCGGCTGGAGCATCGGGCGTCCCCAACAGGGCGGAGACTTCGAGTTCCACGGCTGGGCGCACGACCGCGGGGAAAAGCAGGTGTTGAGTGTCAGGTTTGAGGGCGGCCGCGACATGGACGAAGGAATCCGGCTCCTCAAGCTCCTGGCCAACCACCCAGCCACGATGCACCATGTGAGCCGCAAACTGTGCCAACGATTCGTGAACGACGATCCGCCCGACGGCTGCGTGGACGACGCCGTGGCGACGTGGCAGCGCTCGAGCGGTGACATACGCGAAGTGCTGCGGGCCATATTTCACGGCCCCGACTTCTGGGCGGTGCAGAATGTGCGCGCCAAGGTAAAGACGCCGCTCGAGTTCGTGGTCAGCGCGGCGCGGGCGGTCGCCGCCGAGCCCGACACCTCTCCCCGCCTGGCGCAGGTGGTGGCGCGCCTCGGCGAGCCGCTTTATCTCCATGTCGCTCCCGACGGGTACCCTGAGCGGGAAGCGGCGTGGGTGAACAGCGGTGCGCTGCTCGATCGGATGAACGCCGCCGTCGCGCTGGCGGCGGGCAAGCTGCCAGGCGTGACGGTCGTCCTCGACTCCATCGTTTCGGCAGGAGACGCCGACCAATTGATCAGCGTAGTCAACGAGAAGATTCTGGGCGGGACGATGTCCGAGAACACGAAGCACGTGCTCAGGCGTCAGCTGGCAGGCATCAGCGACCCCATGCAAGCGCGTGCCCTCGCCGTCGGCCTCACGATTGGTGGACCGGAGTTCCAGAGGCAGTGAAGCGGCGGACGGGCGGTCAGGCGGACGGGCGGACTGAACAGACGGAG
>QHTS01000133.1 GCA_003220905.1 Gemmatimonadota bacterium
TATGTCGACATGTAGGGGCGCCTGCTGGCGACTCGCGAGAAGGACCTCGTGTCGACGGCCGAGGGTCGCTGCGATGGCTTTGCCGATGGTGCCTGTGGCACCGATGAGGAGGATACGCATGGGAGGAATCTAAGCGCAGCGGGGAAATGGGTCGCCGCCTAACGGGGTGGGCCTAAGCTGCGGCGCCGAGCTTTCACGTTCACACACGCGATTCTACTATGGACGCCGCGGGACTTAGGCGGCGTCACGCCGCGCCCGGCGGCGGTGCAACCAGGTAAAGAGCATCATGGCGCCGATCAGGCCGAACGCGAAAGCGGTCCCAGCGTCATCCTGCCCCCACTCGCGGCCATCCACTTCATACCGGTACGTGACTCTTGCCCGCCAGCCACGCCCGCGACCGGTGGCGACGATGCCGCTCTCAACCACCGTAGCCACGATCGGGACATACGAGGTGCTCGCGCGCTCGGCTGGCGGGTGTGCAGTCATGGTGCTTCGAAGCCGCCTAACGGATCGCGCTTAAGCTGCGGGCGATCCGCCCGTTGGCGCAAGAGAAGTGGACGAACGTCCCGTGCCCGCCAGGGCACGACACAACAGCTTCCTTTAGAGCGAGCGCCTACCGCCAGCTTCAAGCGCTTGTTAGGCAGCCGGCCTTTATCCGCCGGAGTCACGATCGCGGTGCTCCATGTAGGTGAGCGACCCAGCACTCTGCGTGAAGCCGAGCTGCGTGTACAGCGACGCCGCATCGCGCGTTAGCAGGCTGACTCGTCGAAGCCCTTGGAGCTGCGGATGAGCAAGCATGGTCTCAGATAACCATCGACCTATGCCCTGTCTCCGATAGGCCTCGGCGACGACGACGTCCGTCCAGTAAGCGTAGGTGGCAAGATCGGTAATGGCACGCCCGAAAGCGATCAACGTTTGACCGTCGAAGACGGCGAAGCAGACAGAGTTCTCGATTGCCCGAGCAAGTATCTCGGGTGTTAGCGAGCCGCCCCAATAGGCCGTGCGAAGGAGAGTGAGTACGGCAGCGTGATCGAGGCGCTGGCGATCCGTGGACAGGCAGAGCCTGCCACGTCGGACCTCAATTGGCACATCTTGAATCAGCTGACTCTCCTCGCGTGGAGCCGGCTGCCTAACGACTCGTGCTTAAGCTGTGGGTGACATGCCAGCAGGGCGCCGCGTACGTGAACGTTAGTTCGTGCGCGCTAGCGCACAACATTCCGCTTCCCTTAGAGCGATAATTGCCCGCCAGCTTCAAGCGCTTGTTAGGCCGCCCTCTTCTACCGAAACCCCAACGTCAGCCCCAGAGGGAGAACCCAACGCGGCAGCGTCCCCGTTGAGCCCCACCACTCAGCTCCTGCACTGATCCCGACCCTGGGGCCGTCGTCGATCACCCAACCCAGGTCGAAGCGCCCACCCAGCTTCGGCACCACCGCCTCGGTGCCGGCAGGCCGATTGACGAGCCAGACCGCGCCAGGCGTGAAGGTGAAGGCGGCGCTTCGAGCTCCAGCGATCGTGTACCACTGGATGCCAGGCGCCACACTGATCCCTGTCTCCACACCGAGGGAGGAGGGACCACTGCATCCGGGAAAGGCGCAGGGGGGATAATAGGCTCGGTGACTGACAGTCGTGACGCCCAGTTCTACCAGGCCGGCGAAGTCTGGCGCAAACGGGCGACCGACATACGCCGACACCTGAAAGCCCGTGCCCTGAAGCGTAGCATCCTGTTGGTTGTCGATGAGCGCGAGGTTGGGCCGAACGCCGCCGAAGAGGCTTGAGCGCCGCTGGGCCGGTACCGTCGGGGGGGTGCGAGAGCGTCGCGATGAATAGCGCGACGAATACGAGCTGAGGCGAGTATCGCATCGGAGCTCCTCCGCGAAGCGGGACCGCGTGCTAACGGAGGCTAGGTGATATCGTCGGCCCCGTCAACGGATACCCGGTGTCGCAGGGGTCTCGTCACAACGGTGGCGCAGCCTAACGGACCGCGCTTAAGCTGCGGGCGACTCGCCCGTAGGGCGCAGGATTGTTGAACGATAGTTCGTGCGCGCGAGCGCACAACACTCCGCTTCCCTTAAAGCGATCACCGCCCGCCAGCTTCAAGCGCACGTTAGGCGGCGCCCGGCGTTAAGTCAGAACCGGACGACCGCAACTCGAGCACATGGCGGTAGACTGGAACCGAGTGCGGCGGCCGCCGCAGCGACGAGTTCGACGCCCGTGGAGGCGGAGGCACCGTCGGAGCGGACGGCCGTCATGATAATCCTGCTTCCCGTTCAGCGGCTCCCGTAATCCGTGAAGACGTAGTCTCTCGTCTTCACGATCGTGTGGCACGCGAATCCACACTTGGCGTCGTTCCCCTGCGGTGGCGCGTCGGCCGAGGTTCCGGGCGTGAACCTCCCGGACGCGGCCTCATACTTGAACACGGCCCATCCCCACGCGCCGGTGTCCGCGAACCTCTTGCTGTCCTTCACCATAAAGTCGACGTCATGCAGCGTGCCCGGCACCGTCGCTGCGGGGAACGTCTCCAACTTTTTCGGGTTCCAGTGGATCTTCGCCATTCTGGAGCCGTCGGGGAACGGCTTGCCGTTGCCAGGAACGCCGGCCCGGTAGGCGTCGATCATCACGGGATTGGCGAGGATCGCAGCAAGCAGGCCTCCGTCCTGACTAATGGAGACAACCTGCCACTGACGAGTGCCGTCACGATAGCAATCGTCCCCATGCCTTTGCTCTTCATAACAAGTTCCTCCTTTGTGAAGCTTGGCGGCTTTGACTTCTTTCCCGATGGCGCATGGTACGTCTGGTTGAATGGGACGCGACAGGACGATGGACATGCCGCGGCATAATGCCAGCGCTGATGAGCCGGGTCCATTGCACCATGGTATCAGGAACTATCGGAGGAAGTGGTGTTTGCGAGCTGCTGGGCGAAGGCCGGGGTCCCCAACAGGCCAGTGACTGAAAACAAGGCAGTGAGGTAGCGCATGACGCCGCCGCAGGTGCTGGTGGTGTAGCCAGGAGTCCCTCTAGGAGAGGAAGCTGAGCACGTTCACGCTGACAAGCCGCCTAACGGATCGCGCGTAAGCTGCGGGCGCAACGCCCGCAGGCGCAAGGCGGTGGGGCGGCAGACAAAAAGGCAAGCCGGCGAGGCAACGCAATTCCTCCCTACTTGGGAGCGCCCGACAGCTTCAAGCGCATGTTAGGCGGCCGTCGCTCTGCTGTCTTGTGGACCCAAGGTCGACGGAGCCGTCGAGCGAGGCTAACGAGATCACTGAAGCATGCTTCACGTCCGCCCGGCGCAGCGAGTCCGGTTGCCAAACCTCAGCACCCCAGACCGCAGATCGATCCAAAAGAGACTGTCGATTCCGGGGATCATCCCCTCGTCGGGACATCCGGGCGCTAACTTGGGTAGCTCCGAGCCTCGCCACACGCCGATGGTGAACGAATCCGGTCCAGCAATAGGAGTCCCGACGTAATCAGTGTGGAGGAGCTGGCGCCGCGTGCGGAGGTTGATCACGATGAGACCGCGGAAGTCGGGGCCCGTGCCGCTGTCGATGAAGAGCACGTCACCGCGAAGGCCAAGGAAGTACTCGGCGTCCTTGTTCCGCCACACGAAGTCGCCCGGGAGGCTGTCGGGCTCGCAGCGACCAGAGGTCGCGGGCCGGACGAAGAGATCTGACCCGACTTCCTTGCCACGGCGCTGAACCACGATGTACCGAGCGTGGTGGTAACACACCACCCGATCGGTCTTATCCGCCGTGACGGCATCAAAGGCCCCGCCCTGGGCCCGAAGCCTGACGGGCCCAAGGATTAGAGCACCAAAGGCTGCAAGCCAGAGGGGGTTGAAGGTCATGACGGCCGCCTAACGGATCGCGCTTACGCTGCGGCGCACAAGGTGGTCGATCACAAATGGAATTCTACGCTGACCGCCAGGCGCCGCCAGCTTCAAGCGCTTGTTAGGCGGCGCCCTCGCGGCCAGATGCCACAGATTGGTACAGATCCGACTCCGCCATGCCTGTCGGTTGTGCTGGGGGGTCTCCCGAGACTTGGAGACGCTGTCGGGCGGAGAACATGGGCCCGCGCATCGGCACATCACGCGCGAACGCCTGAAAGCCTAGAGGTGGGCGGTTCACGTCCACGTAGACGCCTTCCATTCCTCCGCGCATGAAATACGCTTCATGCCAGAACCCCGTGCCGCCGGAGTCACGAATGAAGTTCTGCCACCAGATGCGGTGTGGCTCTGAGCGCGTCCACCGCTCCATCGATTCGAAGTCCTTCCAGTACCAGCGCATGCCGATATGCAACGGGAAGAGTCGGAAAATGATGTTGTTTTCGAAATGGAGCAGGCCTTCGGGCCGCGCAGCACCGGCCTTGTCGATCTGGGGGCCAAGGCCGAGCAAGGTCTTGACGCCCGCGAAGGTACGTACTCGCATGCCTAGATAAATGACCACAAGGTTTGGGAAAGCGGCTAGGTCCACTGCACGCCGATTGACCGAGGTAGGCATAGGCCGGGCTCCTCGCGTGGCTTGCATCCATTGACGCCGGGCCTACTGGGCCGGCACCTGCTCAATAAGCAGAGCACTGACGCTTTAAGTCGTCAAGAGAGGAACTAGAGCGGCGCCGTCTAACGGATCGCGCTTAAGCTGCGGGCGACCCGCCCGCCGGCGCAAGAGTAGTGGACGAACGTCCCCTGCCCGCGAGGGCACGACACAACGGCTTCCTTTAGAGCGAGAGCACCCGCCAGCTTCAAGCGCATGTTAGGCCGACCGCGCTTGGCGGCCGTCATTGGATTCTTTGACCCACACGCTCCCAACGTACGCCGGAACTCGAATCGTAACTGAAGTAGATCAGTCGCGGACGTGCAGAGGCGTTCGTGAGGGGGACGAACCCGTAGAAACGGCTGTCGTAGGATTCGTCGCGGTTGTCGCCGAGCGCGAAGAAGGAGTCTGAAGAAACCACGAGGGGCCCCCAGTCGCGTGTCGTGGGGGTGTAGCGCGCCGGATCTAGACCAACGAGGTGAGCCACCTGCCACGCTCGCATCTGTGACACGTACTGATCATCTGAGCGGATTGGCAGGTCGTGACGTCTTGCATAGGGTTCGTTCAATTGGCGACCGTTCCGAAAGAGCAAACCGTTGCGCATGCTCAATGTGTCCCCAGGCAAGCCCACCGCGCG
>QHTS01000142.1 GCA_003220905.1 Gemmatimonadota bacterium
CTCATCCTGGAGGTCGCGGAGGAGCGCGCCAAGCGGGTGCCCACCGCGGAAGTCAACCGGGTGCTCGGATCCCTCGTTGATCGGCAGCAGCCGCCGCAGCCGGTGGGGGAGTCGGTGCGGCTGCTCTACGCGTCGCAGATCGGCACGGCGCCGCCCCGGTTCGCCATCGTGTCCAATCGTCCCGAGGCGATCCCCGAGGCGTACACGCGCTACCTGGTGAACGGCTTCCGGGAGGCGTGGAGGTTCACCGGCTCCCCGCTGAACCTCAAGCTCCGCCGCAAGCGGGAGACGGCCCGCCGATGAACGACTACGGGCTGGCCGCTATGCTCGTCTTCGCCTACCTGATCGGCGCGACGCCGACGAGCTACATCGTCGGCAAGGTCGGGAAGGGCATCGACCTGCGCGAGCACGGCTCGAACAACCTCGGGGCGACCAACGTGTACCGCGTGCTCGGCTGGAAGTACGCGATCCCCGTCGGCGTGATCGACATGGGCAAGGGCGCCGTCCCGGTCGCGATCTTCGGGCCCTGGTCCAACGGGCCCGCGTGGTTCACGGTCGCGCTGGGACTGGCGGCGGTGCTCGGCCACATCTTCTCCCCGTACGTCCGCTTCCGCGGCGGCAAGGGCGTGGCGACGGCAGCGGGGACGTTCCTGGCCCTCGTCCCACTGGCGATCGTGATCTCGCTCGTCCTCTGGGCTGTCACTCTGTGGCTCTCCGGGTACGTGTCGGTCGCGTCCCTCGCGGTGGCCGCGCTGCTTCCGCTGTGGGTCCGGCTGACGGCCCCCGAGCAGCCCTACACGTTCTGGGCGAGCGTGGTCCTGGCGCTGCTGATTATCTACTCGCATCGGCACAATATCGCGCGCTTGCGGCAGGGGACGGAAAATCGGTTCCGCACGAGAAAGGGCGTGGCTGCGTGAAGTGCGCGAGTAGACTCGCGGCTCGGCCGTGACGAAGATTGCGGTGATTGGCGGGGGCGCCTGGGGCACCGCGCTCGCGGACCTGCTCGCCCGTAAGGGAGACTTCGACATGGTCACCCTCTGGGCGCGCGAGCCCGACGTGGTGGAGAGCGTGAATCGGGAGCACCTGAACCACATGTTCCTCCCCGGCGCCGCGCTCGCTCCCGCGGTCACCGCTGACGGTGACTTGACGGCAGCGGTGGGTGGCGCTGCGGTCGTCGTATCGGCGGCCCCGTCCCACGCGGTGCGCGAGGTCATGACCGGGGCGCGGGGCAAGATCGGTCGCGGCGCTTTGGTCGTGAGCGTGTCCAAGGGCCTCGACCCGGAGCGACTCTCCACCCCGTCGTGCGTGTTGGCCGACGTGCTCCCGAAGGATACGCCGATCGCTGTTCTATCCGGCCCCTCGTTCGCCCGGGAGGTCTACGCGCGCCAACCGACGGCCGTGGTGGCGGCGGCGCGGGAGCACGCGGTCGCCCAGCAGGTGCAGCAGGTGTTCTCGACCGGGTTCTTCCGGGTGTATTCCGCCACGGACATGCTCGGTGTGGAGCTTGCGGGAGCGCTCAAGAACGTCATCGCCCTCGCGGCCGGCATCCTGGAGGGACTCGGGATGGGCCACAACACGCGCGCCGCGCTGATCACGCGTGGGCTCGCCGAGATCACGCGGTTGGGCGTGGCGCTCGGCGCCCAGCCGGCCACCTTCGCCGGGCTCGCCGGGATGGGCGACCTCATCCTCACGGCCACCGGTCCCCTGTCGCGCAACCACCAGCTGGGGGTCGAGCTCGGGGAAGGGAAGCGGCTCGAGGACGCGCTGGCGGGGCGGGCCGCAGTGGTCGAAGGAGTGAACACCGCCCGCTCCGCGGTGACGCTCGCGGAGCGACACGGCGTCGAGCTGCCGATCGCGCGCGAGGTGGCCGAGGTCCTCTTCAACCGGAAATCGCCCAGTCAGGCCGTCTCCGACTTGATGGAACGGGAGCTCAAACCGGAGCATTGGCGATGAGCGCCCCCCATCCTGTGCAGGAGTTCTTCTCGATCGGCGAAGTGTGTCAGCTCACCGACCTGAAGCCGCACGTGCTCCGGTACTGGGAGAGCCAGTTCCGCTTCTTGAACCCCGCCAAGAACCGGTCCGGCAACCGGGTGTACCAGCGGCGCGAGATCGAGCTGATCATGCTGGTCAAGCATCTGCTCTACACGGAGAAATACACGATCGAGGGGGCGCGCCAGAAGATCGAGCAATATCGGCGCAGCGGCGAGCTCAAGCCGGAAGCGCGCCGCGCGCTCGCGACCCAGACGGTCAAGGATCTGCGCGCCGAGCTCAAGTCGATCCTCGCCATTCTCGAGGGGAACGCGTCACCCAATGCCGGGGCGCGCTGACCGCGCTGACCGCGCCGGCGCGGTCGCCATCCCCGCCTAACAGGCCGCCGCCACCATCGCCGACGTCGTCTCCCGGACGTCCCGTGCCGTTCCGGGCGCAACCCCTTACGTTGTGGACGACGGCTCGACCGATGGGACGCGCGACGCGGGACGGCGGACGGGGGCCACGGTACTCGTCCATCCGCGCAATCGCGGTAAGGGCGCCGCGCTCGCGACGGGCATCGCGGCGGCCCTCGAGGGCGGGGCGGCCGTAATCATCACGCTGGACGCCGACGGGCAACACCCCCCCGAGGAGATTCCCGGCCTGGCGGCCCCGGTGCTGGCCGGTGAGGCGGACTTGGCGTTGGGTGCCCGGGCGCGCACCGGCGCGATGCCGTTGGGACGGCGCTGCACCAACTGGCTGTCGGCGGCGCTCGCGTCGCGCATCGGAGGGGTGGCGGTCCCGGACGCCCAGACGGGCTTTCGGGCGCTGTCCCGGCGCGCGGCCCAGGCGGTGCGGCCCGGGGAGCAGGGCTACGATTTCGAAACGGCGTTCCTGCTCGCCGCCCTGGCACGCGGCCTTCGGGTGCGGTTTGTGCCGGTGTCGACGGTCTATGAAGGGCGGCCCAGCCATTTCCGGCATTGGGCCGACACGTGGCGGCAAGTCCGCGTCTTCACGCGCTACGGTCGGGCGATCATGTTCGGGGCACGATGAACATCCTCATCTCGAACGACGACGGCATCCTCGCCCGCGGCCTGGCCGTGCTCGGCGATGTGTGCGCCGCCCTGGGACAGGTGACGGTGGTCGCTCCCGATCGAGAGCAGAGCGGCACGTCGCACTCGCTCACGCTGCACCGTCCGCTGCACGCCACGCGACGGCCGGACGGTGCCTTTCAAGTGGACGGCACCCCCACCGATTGCGTGCTCCTCGCCATCGGGATGCTGATGCCGCAGAAGCCGGACTTCGTCATCTCCGGGATAAACCACGGCCAGAACATGGGAGAGGACGTGTTCTACTCGGGCACGGTGGCGGCCGCGATGGAGGGCCTCGTGGCCGGCATCCCCAGTATCGCCGTGTCGTACGCGGGCGCGGACCTGGACATGCTGGAGACGCACAGGGACGGCCTGCGGTCTTTGCTCAAGCGCATCGTGGAGGTCGAGGATTTCCCGACCGAGACGCTGCTCAACATCAACCTTCCCGCCCTCCCCGGGGACCAGGTGAAGGGTGTGAAGGTGACCCATCTCGGGAGCCGAGTCTTCAGCGAGGAAATCGCGCTCATGAAGGACCCGTGGGGGAAGGAGATCTATTGGATCGGCGGCGGTCGCATCACCTGGAGCGGTGATGCAGATTCCGATTTCCGCGCCACCAGCGACGGCTACATCTCGGTGACGCCGCTCCACATGGACATGACCAACTACGGCTTGATCGAGGTGGTGCGGAAGTGGCTCCCCGGCGACTGACCGGGGCGACGGATACGTACGCGGGATACCGTGCGCGGCTGGTCGAGACGCTGCGCGCCAGGGGAATCCGCGACCTCGCCGTCCTCAAGGCATTCGCGGAGACCCCGCGGCATCTGTTCGTGCCGCCGGCGGTGAGGCACCGCGCCTACGAGGACACGGCGCTCCCGATCGGCAACGGCCAGACTATCTCGCAGCCGTTCACGCAGGCCCGCTATCTCGAGGCGCTCCGCCTCAAGGGCAGGGAGCGCGTGCTCGAAATCGGGACCGGCTCAGGGTATCAGACGGCGCTGCTCGGGGCCCTCGCGAGCACGGTCTTCTCGGTCGAGCGGGTGGAGGCGCTCGCCATCGCGGCCCAGCGGGCGCTGCGTGAAGCCGGGATCGCGAACGTCTCGGTGCTGCTGGGCGACGGGACGCTCGGGTGGAGCGCCTACGCGCCCTACGACGCGATTCTGGTCGCTGCCGGCGGTCCGGAGGTGCCACCGCCGCTCGTGGAGCAGCTCGCGCCGGACGGCCGCTTGTTGATTCCGCTGGGCGAGCACGGAGCGCAGACCCTCACGCTGGTCGAGCGGGTGGGGCAGGGTCCCTCCCACGCAGTACGCCGCACCCCACTCGGTGCGGCGCGGTTCGTCCCCTTGCTGGGAGAACACGGCTTCGATGCTTGACTCGTTCATCCAGTGGCTGCTCGACCTGTTCCGGGGGATGGGATATCCCGGCATCGTCGTCCTCATGGCGGTCGAGTCGTCGATCTTGCCGCTCCCGAGCGAGCTGGTGATGCCGCCTGCGGGCTACCTCGCGGCCAAGGGAGAGATGACCTTCGTCGTCGCGGTCGCGTGCGGCGTGCTGGGGAGCATCCTCGGCGCGCTCGCCAACTACGGGCTCGCCCATTGGCTCGGGCGCGCCTTCTTCCTGCGGCTGGGCAAGTACGTGCTCATCACCGAGCGGGCGCTCGATCGCTCGGAGCGGTACTTCGCGGCGCACGGCGAGATCAGCACGTTCCTGGGTCGCATGCTGCCCGTCGTGCGCCATCTCATCTCGATTCCCGCGGGCATCGCGCGGATGCACCTTGGCCGGTTCGTGGTGTTTACGGGTCTGGGTGCGCTGGTGTGGTGCACGATTCTGACGTGGATCGGGTGGTTCATCGGCAGCCGGGAAGACGTGATCCTGGAGGTGCTCAACCAGGAGGCGAGGCGCTACGCCGGGCGCGCCGTGCTCGTCGTGTTGCCGGTGCTGGCGGGGATCGCGGTGGTCTACATCTGGTGGTACCGTCGGCGGGCGGCGCAGGGCCGGCAAGGGTAGGGGCCGCGTGGCCGCCAAACGCTTCCTCGTTCCGTGGGCTCGCTCGCAACCTCCGCGATGGGTCGGTGGAGGTGGTCGCGGAAGGGTCGGACGGGGCGCTGATGGACCTCGAGCGTTTGCTGGCCCAGGGCCCGCCCGCGGCGCAGGTCGAACGCGTGGAAAAATCTCAAGTTCCACATGAGGTTGCGATTCCCAACGGTTTTGATATCAAGTAGTTGCGAGGTAGGCGCTTGACCCAAGCCGGCACAGTCCAGGAGATCTATCAGGCGATTCGCGATGTCCCCGACTTTCCCAAGCCGGGGATCATGTTCAAGGACATCACACCGCTGCTGCTCGATCCGACGCGGTTCCGCCGCGCGGTTGAGCTGATGGCGGCGCCGTTCGGCGGATCCAAGGTGCGGCGCGTTGTTTCGATCGAATCGCGCGGCTTCCTGCTGGGCGCGCCGATCGCGTTGCTGCTCGAAGCGGGACTCGTGCCCATCCGGAAGCCGGGCAAGCTCCCAGCGGCCCGAGGTCGGGTGGAGTACGCCTTGGAATACGGCACGGACGCACTCGAGATGCACCGCGACGCCG
>QHTS01000138.1 GCA_003220905.1 Gemmatimonadota bacterium
CCGCCCAGGTTGAGCCCCGCCACCGCTGCCTTGTAGGTCATACCGCGCGCCAAACGGAGGCAGTCTATGAGGGCGGCCTCGTCGCTCGGGTAGCTCCAGAAGCGCGTGCCGCCCAGCGCGGGCCCGAGCACCGTCGAGTGAATCGCGATGATGCCGCGATACCCGGTGGATGGGTCATAGTACACGCTCACCTGCTCGTGCTCGTGCTCCGCGAGGAGAGCAAAGAGATCGAGCCTGTCGCGTTCCCCGGGCTCACGCCCGGGGTCAGCAACAGCCCTAGCCTCGGGGGTAGAGACCGCGGGCGACGATGATCCGCTGGATTTCGCTGGTGCCTTCATAGATCTCCGTGACCTTGGCGTCCCGGAACAGCTTCTCCACGGGAAAATCGCGCATGTAGCCGTAGCCGCCGAACAGCTGTACGGCCTGGGTCGTCACCCACATCGCGGCCTCGGAGGCGAACACCTTGGCCATACTCGCCTGCATGGTAGTGCCCTCGCCCCGGTCCCGGCGCGTCGCGACCGCGTGCGTCAGCGCGCGTGCCGCCTCTACCCGCGTCGCCATGTCGGCGAGCTTGAACTGCACCCCCTGGAACTCCCGCAGCGGCCGGCCGAATTGCCGTCGCTCGGCGCAGTAGGCGACCGAGTGCTCGAGCGCCCGGCGCGCGATCCCGACCGCCTGCACCGCGATACCCAGGCGACCGGCGTCGAGGCCTTCCATCGCGTACCCGAACCCCTCGCCCTCCTCCCCCAGGAGGTGGTCGGCCGGCAGCCGCACGTCCTCGAGCGCGAGCGCGACGGTGTTCGAGGCCCGGAGGCCCATCTTGTCCTCCGGCTTCCCCGGACGATAACCGGGGGCGTCGGTGGGCACAACAAAGGCGCAGATCCCGCGCTCCGAGCGGGCCATCACCATCATGAGGTCGGCCGTGCCGCCGTTCGTGGCCCACGCCTTCGCGCCCGACAGCACCCAGGCATCGCCGTCGCGCACCGCCCGGGTGCGCAGTGCCGCCGCGTCGGAGCCGGATTCGGGCTCGGAGAGCGCGAAGCCGGCGAGCACCTCCCCTCGGGCCATACCCTTAAGGAAGCGATCCTTTTGTGCGGGGCTGCCGTGGCGCACGAGCATCGTCGTCGGAATGGCGTTGTGGATCGAGAGCGATACCGCGACGCTCGCGTCCGCGGCGGCGATCTCTTCGAGCGCCAGCAGGTAGGTGACGGTGTCGAGCCCCATGCCGTCGTACTCCTCGGGCGCGCACATGCCGAGGAATCCGAGCCGGCCGAGCTCGTCGATCACATCGCGGGCGAAGTACGCCCGGCGGTCCCACTCCGCCGCGAACGGCTCGATCTTGGTGCGCGCGAATTCCCGCGCCAGCTCGACGATCTGACGCTGTGTCTCGGAGAGGCCCGGCGGCTCAATCGCGGTAGACATAGAAGCCGCGCCCGCTCTTCCGACCCAGGCGCCCCGCCGCGACCATCTTCCGCAACAGCGGCGCCGCCCGGTACTTGTCGTCTCCCAGGTCGCGGTGCAGCACCTCGAGGATCGCGAGACACACGTCGAGTCCGATCAGATCGGCGAGCGCCAACGGCCCGAGGGGATGGTTCATGCCCAGCTTCATGACCGTGTCGATCGCTTCCGGCGTCGCGACGCCCTCCATCACGCAGAAGATCGCCTCGTTGATCATCGGCATGAGCACGCGGTTCGACACGAAACCGGGATAGTCGTTCACCTCGACCGGCGTCTTGCCGAGGGTGGCGGCGATCTCGACCGTCCGGCGCGTCGTCTCGTCCGACGTCTCGAGTCCGCGAATCACCTCGACCAGCGGCATCACGGGGACCGGGTTCATGAAATGCATCCCGATGACTTGAAGAGGGCGCTTGGTCTGGGCGGCGATCGTAGTGATGGAGATGGAGGACGTGTTGCTCGCGAGGATCGCGGCAGGCGGTGCCAGCCGGTCGAGGTCGCGGAAGATCTTGAACTTGACGTCGGGCTGCTCGGTGGCGGCCTCGACCACCAGCTCGGCGTCCGCGACCGAGTCGAGGCTCATCGAGGTCCGGATCCGGGCCAGCGCCGCGTCGCGCTGCGCTGCGGTGACCATCCCCTTCTTCACCTGCCGGTCGAAGTTCGTCCGGATGACGGCGAGCACTCGTTCGAGCAGGCCGGGCGCGACGTCGATCAGCGTGGTGTCCCAGCCGTGCTGGGCGAACACGTGCGCGATGCCGTTCCCCATCGTGCCGGCGCCGACCACCGCGACACGGCTCATGCCGCAAACGAAACGCGCGCCGTCATAGGCGCGCGCGCAGGGGGCGCACCGTGGGCCGCAGGACCAGAACCGCGATGACCAGTTTCGCCACGTCGCCGGCGAGAAACGGCACCGTGCCGAGTCGTGCTGCGTCGTGCAGGCTGTGCGTGATGATCAGCAGCTGTGCCAGCCCGCCGAGGTGAATGAGCGCGAGGCCGACGAGCGCCGCGAGCGTGACCCGGCCCCAACGACGCCCGTCGGCCGCGAGCCTCCCGACGGCGTAGGCGGCGATCGGGTAAGCGAGCAGGTATCCCCCCGTCGGGCCGAACAGCCGGCCGACGCCCGGCGCACCGAACGGCGTGAAGACCGGCAGGCCGGCGGCACCGAGCCCGAGATACAAGAGCAGCGAGCCGGCCCCGAGCCGGGGCCCGAGCAATCCGCCCACGAGCAGCACGGCCAACGGCTGCAGCGTCATCGGCACTGGTGTGCCCGGGAGCGGAATCGCGATCTGGGCCGCGATCGCGACCAGGGCGACCCCAAGAACGACGGCCAGCGCGCGCCGGCCGGTGAGAGACGGAGCGGACGCGACGGCGGGCTGAGCCTGCATCAGAGCATCTCCAAGCTGAGGGCCACGGCGTTGCCGCCCCCGAGACACAGGGTGGCGAGGCCGGTCGTTTGCTGCCGGTCCTTCAAGGCGTACACGAGCGTCGTGAGGATACGCGCGCCGGAGGCGCCGATCGGGTGGCCGAGGGCGATGGCGCCCCCGTTCACGTTCACGCGGTCCCAGTCCCACCCGAGGGCGCGCCCGTCGGCGATCGCCTGGACCGCGAACGCTTCGTTCGCCTCGATCAAATCGTAGTCGCCGATCTGCGTCTGGGTCTTCGCCAAGAGCCTCTGCACGGCCACGATCGGTGCGAAGAACAGCTCCTTGGGCTCGCCGCCGGCGCTCGCATACGCAGTGACACGGGCCAGGGGCTTCAGGCCGTGAGCTTTCGCGAACGCCAGCGACGCGACGACCAGTGCGCTCGCGCCGTCGTTCAGACCGGGCGCGTTCCCCGACGTCACCGTCCCGCCCTGCTCGAACGCCGGCTTGAGCGCGGCCAGCGCTTCGAGCGACGTGTCCTTGCGGGGACTCTCGTCCTTCTCGACCACCGTCGGACCCTGCTTCCCGGGAATCTCGACCGGGATCGTTTCCGCCTTGAAGCGGCACGCCTCGATCGCCGCCACGGCCTTCCGGTGGCTCGCCAACGCGAACCCGTCCTGGTCGGCCCGTGACACACCCGCCTTCTGGGCGGTGTATTCGGCGAGGTTTCCCATGTGGGCGTTCGAGAAGGAGTCCCACAGGCCGTCGTGGATCATGCCGTCCACGAGGTTGGCGTTGCCCACCTTGATCCCCCCGCGCAGGCCGTACGCGTAATGCGGCGCGTTCGACATCGACTCCATCCCGCCCGCCACGACGCACTGCTCGTCGCCCGCGCGGATCGCCTGGGCGCCGAGCATCACGGCTTTCAGGCCCGACCCGCAGACCTTGTTGATCGTGAGCGCGGGTACGGTCCCCGGGAGGCCTCCGTGGATCGCCGCTTGGCGGCCCGGCGCCTGCCCGACGCCGCCCTGGAGTACGTTCCCCATGATCACTTCGTCCACCGCACCGGCGTCGATCCCGGCGCGGCGCACGGCTTCGCGGATCACCAGCGCGCCGAGTCGCGGAGCGGGGAGCGGCGCCAGGCCACCCAGATACTTGCCGATCGGGGTGCGACAGGCGCTCAAGATGACCGCGGTCGTGTGATCGGTAGTGCTCATCCGTCCGTCCCACCCCGGACTTGCGTCCGGGGTTAGTCCTTCTGACCCCGGGTGCAAG
>QHTS01000135.1 GCA_003220905.1 Gemmatimonadota bacterium
GCAGCAGAGCCGCGACGAGCAGTCCCAACACTTCCAGCGGCTGCCCGGTCCAGCGCGGGTCCACGATGAGCGCCGCGCACAGCACGAGCGTCCCGCCGATGGCGAGCGCCCGACTGTAGATCGTGACCAGGCGGTTCGCCGTCACCCGGTCCCCTCCCGGAGCGCAGCGGCGAGCTGGCGGACCAGACGCTCGGCGGCGCCGACCCCGCCCGTTGCCAACGCGTCCACGATCGCGCTGCCCACGACGACGCCGTCCGCGAGCTGCGCCGTGGCACGCGCCTGTGCGGGGGTGCTGATCCCGAACCCCACCGCGAGGGGGAGCGCGCTCGCCGCCCGCACGCGTGCGACATGCTCGGCTAGGTCCGCAGGCACCTGATCGCGCACGCCCGTGACGCCGAGGCGGGAGATGAGGTACAGGAAGCCGCTCGCGCCCCGCACGGCGCGCGTCAGGCGATCGGGCGTCGTGGTAGGCGCGATCAGGCGGATCAGCGCGAGCGGGCTCGCCTGCATCATTGCCTCGAGGGCGGGATCCGCGCCGGCGGGAAAGTCGGTGAGCAGCAACCCCGACACGCCGGCGGCGGCCGCCTCGCGCACGAAGCGCTCGAGCCCGAAGGCCATGAGCGGGTTCAAGTAGGTCATGACCACCACCGGAATCTCGAGCGCGGCGCGGCGGATCTGGTCGAGCACGCGCGGCACCGTCATGCCCTGGTCCAGCGCGGTTTGGGTCGAGCGCTGGATGGTGGGCCCGTCCGCCAGGGGATCCGAGAACGGGACCCCCACTTCCACGAAGTCCGCACCCGCCGCGGCGACGAGCCGCAGCGCTTCGAGCGACAGCTCGGGCGTCGGAAACCCCGCGGTCAGGTACGGAATGAGCGCCGCGCGCCGCATCCCTGCATTTTCCCGGATGGCCCGCCAGCGCGCGGCGATCGGATGCTCAGACAAAGTAGTCGCTGACGTTGATGCCGTACTTGATGGGGTCGGTGACCTTCACGATCGAGCGGGGATGATTGCCTTCGGCATCGCGCTGCGCGAGATCGGCGAGGAATCCGGGGTGCTGGATTCCGCCTTCGGGCGTGGTCACGATGCGGACCACCGGCCGATGCACATGGGTGACGTCCGGATTGGCACTGTGCACGAGCGCCACCTCGTACGTGTCGAGGATGACGCACGTCCCCACGGGATAGATGCCGATCAGGTTGATGAACGCCTTCACGACAATCTGATCGTAGCCGCGCCGCGGGTTCTCCCACATTTCCTTGAGCACCTGGTCCGGCTGGATCGGCACGGTCTGGTACACGCGCCGGCTCGTGGCGGCGTCGAACCCGTCGGCCACGGCGACGATCTTCGAATAGATGGACAGGTCGCGCGGCCGCAGCGATTTGGGATAGCCGGTGAGGTCGGTCTTCATGTGGTGCTCGTAGGCGACGATCATGCCCCGATAGGGGATCTCGCCGTAGCCCCGCAGCCCGAACAGCGTGAGCACGCCAAGCCACGGGTGCGCCTGCATGATGCGCCACTCTTCGTCGCTCAAGCCGCCCTGCTTGTTCAGGACTTCGAGCGGCACGCGCGACTTGCCCACGTCGTGGAACAAGGCGGCCATGCCCAGGTCGTAGAGCTGCAGCTTGGTGAGGCCGAGCTTGCGGCCGAGGGCGACCGAGAAGATGCAGACGTTGACGGAATGCGTGAACGTGTACTCGTCGTAGTCCCGCAGCGTGGTGAGGCCCATCAGCGAGGCCTCGTTGTTCAGGACCTGATCCACGATCGCCTGCACGGCCCGCTTCACCTTCTTCACGTTGGCCGTCCGGCCCATGCGGATCGAGTTGATGACCTCCTTCGTCACGGCCACAGACCGCGCGTACGTGCGCTTCGCCGCTTCCTTTTGCCGCTCCTCGTCCTCGGCATCTTCGTCGGTCTCGAGGGGGGGCTCGACGCCGATGTGGGTCACGCCGGCGTCCGACAGCCTCTGCGCGAGCTCGAAGACCTTCGTCGCGGTGACCTCCTTCGCCGCGTACGACAGCAGCAGCGAGACGAAGATCTGCAGCTGCTTGCGCTCCACGCCCTCGTCGATGCGAACCGCGCCGATGCCGCTTTGGCGTAGGACGCCGAGGATGTGAGAGAACGACGCGTAGTTGTCGAGATCCAGCCGGAGGCGCGTGGAATTGACGAAAATGAACTCGCCCTGCATCCGCAGCTCGATCTCCTTCTCCACGTCCAGCAGGTGCTTCGTCGTGGCGGTCAGATCGTCCAACGCCTTCTGCACCTGGGCGTTCTCGATCGGATAGAGCTTGAGGGAGCGGACCGCCGTGTAGAGGACGACCAGAAAGTCCCGCCCCGCGTGGCGCAGGAATCCGTCCGTCGTCTGGACGGTCTCGGCGATCGAGCCGCGGGGGGGGCCCGGGGGGGCGGGGCCGCCGGCGGTCATGCGCCGACCTCGCGCAGCGCCCGCGTGACCGCGTTGCGCACCAGCGGATCCTTATCCTGGGCCGCACGCTCGAGCACTGCCCGTGCCTCCGGCGTGCGGACCTTCCCGAGCGCCATCGCAGCGCAGGCGCGGGTCTCGGGATCTTCCTTCCTTCCGAGCAGTCCTTTGGCGGCGAGCATTTTCTCGAGCGCCGGGATTCCCTTGGCTCCCACGAGGGCCCCGAACGCCTCGAAGAACGTCATCTTCTCGGTGAGATCGGCGTTCCGGAGCTTGGAGCCCGTGACCATCGATTCGACGCGGGCTGCCGCGTTGCGGTAGCCGCGGGATCCGAGAAACCGCACGGCGGCGATGCGGACGTCGCGGTCGGCATCGTCGATCGCTTTCTCCAGCAGCCGCATGGCCGAGGGGCTCGAGATCGCCGTGAGCGCCTCGACCACGGCGAGCTTGAGCCCACGATCCTCCGATGCGAGCAGCCGCTCCATGCCTTCCGGTGCCCCCGGCAGCTTCAAGCGCCCCGCGAGCTTCACCATTTCCAGCTGAGCGGCGCCGTCCTCACTGGCGAGGGCCTTGAGCACCTCACCCGCGTTCCCCTGGGCCAGCCGGGCGGCGGCGGCCTGCACCAGCTCTCGCACGCGCTCGTCGTGGAGCTTGGCGACCCATACCATCAGCGTCGACAGCGCCTCAGGGCGGAGCTCCTGGAACAGCTCGGAGAGCTCGTCCTCGGTGGGATGGACCGCCGCCTCATCGAGCGACTGGAGGAGTTGCGACAGCGCGTCGTGCTGCGACAGGCGGGCGGGCAGGCCCTCGAGCGTCGTGCGGTGCTCGGGGATCAGCTCCCGGGCCCGCTGCAGGATGGCGCGCGTTTCCCGCAGAATGAGGGCAACCGAGCGGAAGTCGGCGGCGCCGAGCAGGTAGGGGATGAAGTTTTCGACGATCGAGATCAGCTCGGCCCGGACGGTGCCGTAGGTCTGCAGCTCGAGCAGATCGAACAGCATCGACAGGACGTTGCGGCGCAGGTCCTGCGAGTACTCCCGCTCGACGTCCTTCTTGAGGTACGCGACCTCGCCGTCTTCCAGGAAGTAGAGCGTGGTGTCGAAGTCGTCGATCGACACCAGGCCTTCGCGCTTGGGCGGCGCCTCTTCCTCCACGGCGTGACGCAGGTCGGCCGGCGGGCCCGACGTGATGGTCTCGCCCGCCTCGATCGGCACCGCGTTCTCGCTGGCGAGCTCCCGGAACGTGTAGCTGACGAACTGAAAGTCCTGTGCCCAGAGCAGCGTCAGCAGGTCGTCGGCGGCATCGGCCTGGAGGTTGCGCGCCCGCTGCAATACGCCCAGGAAGCTCACGATCTCCGCTTCCTCGACCCCCGGCTTGAACGCCAGCGACCGGACGCCGTCCTTGTAGAGCGTCCAGGCGATGCTCTCACCGCGCTGCTCCTGGTTGTAGACGACGTTGTCTTCCCAGCGCAGCTCGGTCTCGCCGACGTCGAACACGAGATCGTCGGTCGCCTGCCAGATCTGGCGAAACGACGCCCGGATGTTGTCGACGGCGCGCTGATAGACGGGGTTGTTCGGCAGGTAGAGCTGGGTGGCCCGGATCCCCTTCGACAGGACCTGCAGCAGCTCCTCGACCTGCTGCGGCGGCAACGCCAGCTCGGGTACGGGCGCGTTGGTCAGGTGGCGGCTCCCGTGAGTTCCGCGACCATGGCGACGTCCTTGTCCCCCCGGCCGCTCAAGTTCAGCAAGACGATGTCGCCCGCGTGCCACTCCCCGCGGTGCGCCAGCACCCAGGCGACGGCGTGGGCGCTCTCCAGGGCCGGCAGGATCCCCTCGAGTCGGGACAGGGAGGCGAACGCCTCGAGCGCCTGCTGGTCGGTCACTGCATCATACAATACCCGTCCGCTGTCCTTCAGGTAAGCGTGTTCGGGCCCGACCCCCGGGTAGTCGAGGCCCGCGGACACGCTGTGCGCCGGCTGGACCTGGCCGTCGGCGTTCTGGAGCAGGTAGCTCAGGCTGCCGTGAAACACGCCGGGCCGCCCGCGCCCCAGCGAAGCCGCGTGACGACCACTCTCGAGCCCCTCCCCGGCTGCTTCCACGCCGACGAGTGCCACGTCACGGTCGTCGAGGAACGCCGAAAAGATGCCCATCGCGTTCGAGCCGCCGCCGACGCACGCGACCACGGTGCGCGGCAGCTTGCCCCAACGCTCCAGAGCCTGGGCCCGCGCCTCGCGGCCGATGACCGACTGGAAATCGCGCACGACGCGCGGGAACGGATCGGGACCGACCACCGAGCCGATGATGTAGTGGGTGGTGGTGACGTTCGTGACCCAGTCGCGCAGTGCCTCGTTGGTGGCGTCCTTCAGTGTTCGCGTGCCCGACGTCACGGGCACCACCCGCGCTCCCATCAGCTCCATGCGGTATACGTTCAAGCGCTGGCGCCGCATGTCCTCTTCGCCCATGTAGACGACGCACTCGAGCCCGAACCGCGCGCACACCGTGGCCGTGGCCACCCCGTGCTGGCCCGCTCCCGTTTCGGCGATGATGCGGCGCTTCCCCATCCGGCGGGCGAGCAGGGCCTGCCCGATCGTGTTGTTGATCTTGTGCGCCCCCGTGTGGTTCAGGTCTTCGCGCTTGAGGGCGACCACCACCCCGGGACCCACCTGCGCCCCGAGGCGGGGCGCCTCGGTCAGCGGCGTGGGCCGGCCGACGTAGTCCTTGAGCAGTGCGTCGAGCTCCGTCCAGAAGGTCGGATCGCGCTTCGCCGCCTCGTGCACACGGTCGAGCTCCTCGAGCGCCGCCATGAGGGTCTCGGGGACGTAGCGACCGCCGTACGGTCCAAACCGACCTGCCGTGTGTGCGCCGGCTTCAGTTGCCATGCAAATCTCCGATCCGCGAGCCGCCCCGAATGCGGAATGCGGAGTGCGGAATGCGGAATCGATCGCGCGGCGGTCGTGCGCATGGGCCCGCCCTGGGGATCGAACTGGCCCTGCAATTCCGCACTCCGCATTCCGCATTCCGCACTTGCATCACCGTCCCCTCCCCTGTCTCCGCACGCCCGTCAGCTCTCGCACCGCTCCTTCTGGATCGACATTCCCCGCCACCGACGTGCCGACCAGCACGAGATCCGCCCCCGCCGCGGCCATCCGTTCCACGTCCGGGCGGGTGGCGATCCCGCTCTCGGCGATCACGGGAACTCCGCCCGGCACCAGCGCCACCAGCCGCTCGGCGCGACCGAGATCCACCGCGAAGGTGGCGAGATCGCGGCTGTTCACGCCGACGGCGGTCGGGTCCACCGCGAGCGCCAACTCGAGCTCGCCTGCCGAATGCACCTCCAGCAGGATTCCCAGCCCCTGGTCGCGCGCGGCGCGCGCCAGCGCCCGCAGTCCATCGGCGGTGAGCGCCCGTACGATCAAGAGCACGGCGCTCGCCCCCGCCGCCCGCGCTTCATACAGCTGCAGCTCGTCCAGGATGAAGTCCTTGCGCAGCACCGGCACCCGCACGGCACTTGCCACACGGGCCAGGTCATCGAGCGAGCCGCCGAAGTGCAGCTCGTCGGTCAGGACGGAGATCGCCACGGCCCCGCCCTGCGTGTACGCCCGCGCGTGCGCCACCGGATCGAGGTCCTCCCGGATCGACCCCGCCGACGGCGAGCGGCGCTTGACCTCGGCGATCACGCCCACGTCGCGACCGGCTAGAGCGAGAGTGAACCGGGGCGGCGGGGGCGCCGCGGCCGCCAGGCGCTCGAGCTCCCGCGCCCGCGCCCGCAGGCTCGCGACGCGGTCGCGCGTGGCCGTGAGAATGGCGTCAAGCTTGGTTTCCGGCATGCTTGCATTCGGTCGATTTTCGGGTAGATTTGGCTTCGGTTTCCCTTCGGGAGACATTGTGCCGCTCACACGCCGTCAGCGTGAAATCCTGGACTTCATCTCGGCCCAGATCAGTGCGCAGGGTTACGCCCCGAGCTTTGAGGAGATCGCGGGGCGGTTCTCGTTCCGCTCTCTCGCCACGGTGCATGAGCATCTCACCAACCTCGAGCGCAAGGGATACATCCGCCGCGCTCACAACGAGAGCCGTGGCATCGAGGTCGTGCCGCCGCGCGGCCAGACCGGGGCCACCGATCTGCCGCTGCACGGCCTGGTCGCCGCCGGCGCGCCGATCGAGGCGGTGAGCGGCACGGACACGATCGCGGTGCCCGACGAGCTGATCCCCCGCCGCGGCCGGAGTTACGTGTTGAAGGTACGCGGTCAATCGATGATCGACGAGCACATCAAGGACGGCGACTTCATCGTGGTCCACGAGCGCAACCAGGCCGACAACGGCCAGACGGTGGTGGCGCTCGTGCACGGCTCGAGCGCCACGGTCAAGCGGTTCTATCGTGAGCCGGGCGGGTGGATCCGACTCGAGCCCGCGAACCCCACCATGACGGCGCTCCGTGTCAACGAGCGCGACGTCGTGGTCCAGGGTGTGGTGGTGGGCGTCATCAGGAAGTACTAGTGCCGTTCCAACTTGGTGTAGGCCGACACGAGTCACCGGTCAGCCGCCCCTGTTGGCACGGCATTAGTGGCGCGGCGCAGTCGCTCGAGGGCCTCCCGGCCCTTGCCGGCACGCACGATCTCCCGCGCCCGCGCCACGCCGTCGGCATATGAAGCGGCGAGCCCTGCGACGTAGATTGCCGCGCCCGCGTTGAGGAGCAGGGCGGCCAGTCCGGCCGCGTCCTCGCGCCCGTCGCCGAGCAGGCGTTCGATGCGCGCCGCGTTCGCCGGGGGCTCTGCGCCCGAAAGCCCGGCCACGTCGTCGACCGCAAGCCCGTGGTCCGCCGGATCGACCTCCCACACCCGCACGCTCCCGTTCCGCACTTCCCATACGTCCGTGATGCCCTGCGGCGCGATCTCGTCCATGCCGACCCGGCCGTGGACCACGAGCGCATGCTCGGCCCCGAGCCGCGCGAGCGCCCCGGCCATGAGCGGGGCGCGGTCCGCGTCCGCGACTCCCACGACCTGTCGGCGCACACCAGCGGGGTTGGCGAGCGGCCCGAGCAGGTTCAGCACGGACGCGACCCCGAGCTCGCGGCGCACCGGCCCGGCGTACTTCATGGCGGGATGGAAGGTGGGCGCGAAGAGAAATGTGAGGCAGGCCTCGCGGAGCACGCGGGCCGCGTCGGCCGCGTCGAGGCTGATCCGCACGCCCAACGCCTCGAGCACGTCGGCCGACCCGCATCTGGACGTGAACGATCGGTTGCCGTGCTTCGCCACGACCGCACCGGCGCCCGCGGCGACGAACGCGGCGGCGGTCGAGATATTGAAGGTGGGGACCGCTCCCCCACCGGTCCCGCAGGTGTCCACGAGGTGCGCGCCGGTTGCCTCCACGCGCACCATGGCGTCGCGCAACGCCCGGGCGGCGCCCGCCACCTCCTCCGGGGTCTCGCCCTTCACCCGCAATCCCATCAGCAGGGCGGCGATCTGGGCTGGCGTGGCTTCGCCGCGCATCACTGCCCCGAACACTTCCGTCGTCTGGGGCTCGCTCAAGGACCGGCGGTCGGCGAGGGCGGCGATCGCTTGCTGCAGCGGGGAGGGCGCGGGGCGGGACGACACGGGGCTCGGGGCTCGGGAGTTTCGGGCCTGCCAAAGCTATCCCGAAAAATCGCGTTTTGTCAAATGCCACAACGGGTTGCGTGCCTTGATTGACCCTCCGTTTCAGCCTATCTTTCGCCCGTGACGAGCCGGCCCTACCTCGCCGTGGTGCAGTACGACGGGGCGCAGTTCGCGGGCTGGCAGCGGCAGCGGGACGGGCGCACCGTGCAGGCGGAATTCGAAGGGGTGCTGGAGCGCCTCATGGGTCGCCGCACCGCGGCGACCGGCGCGGGACGCACCGACACGGGCGTCCACGCGTTGGGCCAGGGCGTCGGGTTTCTGGCGGGCGGGCGCTGGGCGGAGGACGTGCCCGGGCTGTACCGGGCACTCAATGCCCTGCTGCCACGGGACATCTGGGTGGAGCGGGTGTGCCGGATGCGACCCGGGTTTCACGCGCGCAACAGCGCGCTGGCGCGCCGCTATCGCTACGTGATCGGGACCGACGACGCGGCCCGCTCGCCGTTCCGGCGGCCGTACGAATGGGCCTTCGGACGCCCGCTCGATGTCGCGTTGCTCGCGCGCGCCGCCGAGCTGCTCGCGGGGGAGCACGACTTCCGCGGCCTTGCCGCGACCGGCGCGGGCTCGGGACGACCCCACTATCGCAGCCGCGTGGCGCTCGCCCAGTGGGCGCCGCGGACTGACGGAGCGGGGGTGACGTTCACGATCGAGGCCGACCGATTCCTGCATCGGATGGTGCGCTTTCTCGTAGGCGCGATGGTGGACGTCGCCCTGGGACGGCGCCCGCTCGAGGATCTTCCCCGGCTGCTCACGGCGACCGACAACCAGGCGGCGAGCCCGCCCGCCCCGCCGCAAGGACTCTACCTCGTGGCGGTGCGCTATCCCGCTGACCTCTACGCCGAGGCCTGAGCCATGAAGTTCTTTCTCGATACCGCGAGCCTCAAAGACATCAGCTGGGCAGCCCAGGCCGGGTTGATCGACGGGATCACCACCAACCCCTCGCTGCTCGCGAAACAGGCGGGTGACTTGGACCCCCGCGACGTCCTCAAGGAGATCTGCTCCCTGGTGGACGGTCCCGTCTCCGCGGAAGTGGTGGCGGTGGACGCCGACGCCATGGTTCGCGAGGGCCAAGAGCTCGCCAAGATCGCGGACAACATCGTCGTGAAGATCCCGATGCTCGAGGCGGGAATGGTCGCGGTGCGGCGCCTCGCCGAGGCAGGCATCAAGACCAATGTCACGTTGTGCTTCTCAAGCGTGCAGTGCCTGATTGCCGCGAAGGCGGGCGCGGCGTATGTCAGCCCGTTCATCGGGCGCCTGGACGATGTGGGTCAGGAGGGGATGGACGTGATCCGCGAGGCGCGGGTGATTTTCGACAACTACCAGATCGCCACCGAGATCCTCGCGGCCTCGATCCGGCATCCGCGGCACGTGGTGGAGGCGGCCATGATCGGCGCCGACGTGGCCACCCTGCCCCCCGACGTCCTGAAGAAGCTGTTGCTGCATCCGCTCACCGATCGCGGGCTGGAGCAGTTCCTGGCCGACTGGCACAAGGTCGCGGCGCGCGCGAAGGCCTCGGTTTGACCTACAGCTCACCCCTGTCCCAGCGCTACGCCTCCCCGGCGATGCAGGCCCTGTGGGGGGAGCGGCGGCGGATCGGGTTGTGGCGCCGGCTGTGGCTCGCCCTCATGGAGGTCGAGCGGGAGCTCGGCGTCGACATTCCCGAGCGAGCGCTCGCGGAGCTGCGCGCCCACTTGGACGACGCCGATCTCGAGCGCGCGGCGGAGCATGAGAAGCGCATCCGCCACGACGTGATGGCCCACATCCACCATCTGGGCGAGCAGGCGCCGGCGGCGCGACCGTTCATCCACCTCGGCGCGACGAGCGCCTACGTCACCGACAACACCGACCTCATCCTGATGCGCGAGGGCCTGCAGCTGTTGCTGGGCCGCGTGGCCGCCGTGCTGGTCGCGCTCGCCAAGCCCGCCCGGCGCTATCGCGACGTGCCGTGCCTCGCCTATACGCATTTCCAGCCGGCTCAGCTCACCACCGTCGGTAAGCGGATCACCCTCTGGATGCAGGAGCTGCTGCTCGACGCCGAGGAGGTCCTGCACCGGCTGGACACGCTGCAGTTCCGCGGCGTCAAGGGAACCACCGGCACGCAGGCGAGCTTCCTCGAGCTGTTCGACGGCGACGATGACAAAGTGCGCGAGCTCGACGCCCGGGTCGCGCGGCGGATGGGCTTTACGCGGGTGTTCCCGATCACCGGCCAGACCTACACGCGGAAGCTCGACGCCCAGGTGCTCGCGGCCCTGGCGGGGATTGCCCAGTCGGCGGCGAAGTTCGCCACTGACTTGCGCTTGTTGCAGCACGAAGGCGAGATGCTCGAGCCGTTCGAGAGCGACCAAGTGGGATCGTCGGCGATGGCGTACAAGCGGAATCCGATGCGCGCCGAGCGGATGACGGGCCTCGCACGCTTCGTCATCGAGCTCGAAGGAAACGCCTGGCACACCGCGGCGGAGCAGTGGCTCGAGCGCACGCTGGACGACAGCGCCAATCGCCGGCTGGTCATTCCGGAGGCGTTTCTGGCCAGCGACGCGATTCTGGTGCTCGCCACCAACGTGGCTGCCGGGCTCGAGGTGCGCGAGCCGGTGATCGCGCGCCACGTCGCGGCGCAGCTGCCCTTCCTCGCCACCGAGCGCCTGCTGATGCGCGGCGTGAAGGCGGGCGGCGACCGCCAGCGGCTGCACGAGGTCATCCGCACGCACAGTCTCGCCGTGGCGCAGGCGGTTGCCGAGGAGGGGGCGCCGAACGACCTGCTCGAGCGGCTGGCCCGCGATCCGGCGTTCAAGGCCCTGAAGATCGCCGTCCGTCCCGTGGAGCTCGATCCCGCGGCGTATACCGGACGCGCCCCGCGCCAGGTGGACGAATTCCTCGAGCACGTCCTTCCCGACGTGCTCCACCGCGTCGAGGCCGTGGCGCCGGCCGCGGCCGCCGCCGAGGTCACCGTATGACGCTTCCGCTCGTCGCCAGCGCCCTTCCCCTCCCGCTGCTCCGCCGTGGCAAGGTCCGCGAGGTGTACGAGGTCGATGCCGAGACGCTGCTGCTCGTGGCGAGCGACCGGGTGAGCGCGTTCGACGTAGTGCTGCGGGAGCCCGTCCCCTACAAGGGCGCGGTCCTGACGCAGCTGAGCGCGTTCTGGTTCGAGCGCCTCGCGACGGTGCTCTCGAGCCACTTTTTCTCCGCCGACGCGGACGAGATCGTGGCGCGGATTCCGGCGCTCACCGACCACCACCAGGCCCTCACGGGCCGGGCCATGTTGGTGCGTCGCACCACCCCTGTGCCGTTCGAGTGCGTGGTGCGCGGCTATCTCACCGGCTCGGCCTGGGCCGAATACAAAAGGGCCGGCACGCTCGCCGGCGAGCCGCTCGCGCCGGGACTGGTCGAGAGCGCCCGGGTCGACCCGCCGATCTTCTCGCCCGCGACCAAGGCCGACGTGGGCCACGACGAGAACGTCACGTTTTCGCATGTCGTACGCGCGCTCGGCCGTCCGCTCGCGGAGCAGCTCAAACGCGCGAGTCTGGGCCTGTACGAGGCGGGGCGCGGCTACGCGGCGCCGCGGGGCATCATCATCGCCGATACGAAGTTCGAGTTCGGCAGCACGCCCGACGGTCGCCTCCTCGTGATCGACGAGATCCTGACGCCGGACTCCTCCCGGTTCTGGCCCGCCGACCGGTACGCGCCCGGGCGGAGCCAGCCGAGCTTCGACAAGCAGCCGTTGCGCGATTACCTCGCGGGTCTGAAGCAGGAAGGCCAGTGGGACGGCAACGCACCGCCGCCGCCGCTCCCGCAGGAGGTCGTGCAGGCGACGAGCGAGCGGTACCTGGAGGCGTACCGCCGGATTACGGGCAAGCCCCTTGCAACCGCGTGATGCGCATCGCACCCGAGGGATGGCCCTTCATCCTCGCCGGCTGGGCGCTGGTAGCGTTGGGCGCCTGGGGTGTGGGCACCTGGGGGCGAGGTCTGTGGGCGGTCGAGATTCCGGTGCTCCTGGTGGCGGTGTGGCTGGTCGTGTTCTTTCGCGACCCGTCCCGCACCGGGCCGCGCGGCGATCAGTACGTGATCGCGCCGGCGGACGGCAAGATCGTGGATGTGCGGGTAGTGGATGAGCCGACGTATCTCAAGACCCAGGCGACTCGGATCTCGATCTTCATGAGCGTCTTCGACGTGCACGTCAATCGCTATCCGGCGACGGGGACGGTCGAGCTGGTGCGGTACCATCCCGGTCGCTTCCTCCACGCCGCGTCCGACAAGGCCAGTCTCGACAACGAGCAGGCGTCGGTCGGGCTGCGCGGCGCGCGCGGCCCTCTGCTCGTGCGCCAGATCGCGGGGCTCATCGCGCGGCGCATCGTCACCGACGGCGCAGCCGGCGACCGTGCGCTGCAGGGAGCGCGGATGGGCATCATCCGGTTCGGCTCGCGGGTGGATGTATTCTTCCCCGTCGCCGCCCGATCGACGGTACGGGTGGCCGTCGGCGACCGGGTGCAGGCCGGCGCGACGGTGTTGGCGGAGTACGCGCCGTGAAGCCGTTCCCCCGCCCCAGCATGCGGCGCGTCGTGATCGTCGTGCCGAGCCTGTTCACGCTGTTCAACCTGTTCTTCGGCATTTGGTCCATGGTGCTGGCGTCGCGCGGCGAGTTCTATCGCGCCGGCTGGTACATCTTCTTCGCGGGGGTCCTCGACGCGCTCGACGGCCGGGTGGCGCGCCTCTCGCGCACCGGCACGCGGTTCGGCGCGGAGCTCGACAGCCTGGTGGATGTGGTGAGCTTCGGCGCCGCGCCGGCCTTTCTCATCTACCAGCTCGAGTTCGCGACCGGCGGCCAGGCGGAGTGGATCTTCTGCTACTTCTACGTCATGGCGGCCGCCATTCGGCTCGCCCGGTTCAACATCACCCAGGCCGGTCGCGCGAAGCGCTACTTCATCGGTCTGCCGTCGCCGGCCGCCGGCATGACGCTCGCCACATTCTTTCCGTTCACGACCACGGACCTGTATCAGCAGGTGTTCCGCTTCCTGCCGCGCCATCACCTGATGCAGCTGCTGATGATCCTCCTCACCATCCTCATGGTGAGCAACGTGCGCTACGCGACGTTCCCGCGCGCGGGGCTGCGGACCCTGAAGGGCCTCTTGGGGCTCGCGACCATCCTGTTTATCCTCATCTTCGGCATCCTCGAGCACGACGCGTTCTTCTTCCCGCTGGGGATCACCTACATGGTGTACGGCATCCTGCGCGCGACGCTGCTCGGCTTCCTCGTCGACGCGGACGACGAGGAAACGGAGATCGCGGGCCCGATCGTGATCGCCGACCGCGCGCCGGCGGGCGAGGGGTTCGGGCCGCCGGCGCGCGGGATCGCTCCGCGCGGGCGAGAGGGGGGAGGCCAGGGATGAGCGCGTTCCGGGTCGAGGTGCGCGTGATGCCCCGCGCCGCCCTGCTCGACCCGCAGGGCCAGGCGGTGGAGCACGCCCTGCACGCCCTGGGCTTCGGCGAGGTCGCCCGGGTGCGGATGGGCAAGCATCTGGTGTTCGAGGTGAAGG
>QHTS01000136.1 GCA_003220905.1 Gemmatimonadota bacterium
GGCCCAGCCTACACCACAGCTAGCATACGCGCAGAACGTCTTCCAGCAAGCCCGCGCCCCCGGACCCGAGGATTGACAAAACGTCGTCCAGTGCTCTGCGCTCCCGCGGCCAGGAGAACCGCGCGGCCGCCTCTCGCGCCTCGAGCCACTCGGCGCGATCGTGCTCCGCCGAATGCCGCACCGCCGCGCGGGGGTCCACCACGCCGGCGAACACGGGAATCAGCACGATTTCGTTGGTCTGATGCCGGTAGAACGCCTCCACGCGCGACACGTTGTAGAGCCGCGCGGGCTCGAGTCCCGTTTCTTCCCGCAGTTCGCGCAGCGCCGCCTGCACCGGCGTCTCGCCCGGCTCGATGTGCCCGTGCACGGTCTCCCACGACCCCGGGGAGCGCCCGCCCGGCGCCCGGCGCAACACGAGCACCTCGAGCCCCGAGGCGCCGGATCGCAGCAGGTACGCGTCGATGAAAGAGACCTGCAGGGACGTCATGGAGGGACAGGGCGAGGGACTGGCGACCGCGACGTCAGCGACGACGACCGAGGACCGCCTCTAATCGCGCGGACAGCGCCCGGGCCCGGAACGGCTTCGTCAGGAAGTCGTCCGCGCCCAGCTCGAACACCCGCACCTCGTTGTCTTCATCGCTCTTCGCGGTGAGGACGATGACCGGAATGTCCGCGGTCGCGGGGCGCGAGCGCAGGTGGGACAGCACGCCGTAGCCGTCGAGCCCGGGCATGTTGAGGTCGAGCACGATGATGTCCGGGCCCACCCGGTCGACCTGATCGAGCGCCTGCACTCCGTCGCGCGCCTCGGAGACGATGTAGCCGTCGCGCTCGAGCAGGTCCTTCACGACCTTGCGCAAACTGTCCTCGTCGTCCACCAGCAGCACCTTGCGGGCCGGCAACCCGTGCGGACCGGAGACACGCGGCGGCTCAGGCTCCTCCAGGAGCTCGAAGTGCGCCGTCGACGTCTCACGGGCGGGAGCCGGCTCGGGGTGGATCGCGGCGGCTCCGCGGGACGAGGCAGGCCGCGGCAGGCCGCCGCTCGCACGGCGCGGCGCCCCCCCCCCGCCGGCCTCGGACGCGTATTCGTCCTCCTGGGGGATGTCGACCACGCGCGTCAATTCGTCGAGCGTGGATTCGCCGCGCAGGACGTGCGCCAGCCCCGAATCCCACAGGCCTTTCATCCCACCACGGCGCGCGGCCCCCGCAATGTGCTCCGCCGTCTCGCCCGCCGCGATCCGCCGCTCCACCTCGGCCGACACGGTCAGCACCTCGACGATCGAAAACCGGCCGCGGTACCCGGTCATCGCGCAGTCGGGACAGCCGGCCGCGCGGTACAGCGGCGTCCCCCTCGGGATCCACGGCTTGAGGCGGTCGGGGGGCGTCTCCATCCACACTTCCTTGCAGGTGGGGCAGAGCTTGCGCATCAAGCGCTGCGCCAGCACGCCGCGCAGCGCCGCCGCGATCTTGTAGGCCTCGACGCCGATGTCGACGAGGCGGGTGACCGCGTTCGCCGCGTCGTTCGTGTGCAGCGTCGAAAGCACCAGGTGCCCGGTGAGCGATGCCTGCACGGCGATCTGCGCCGTTTCGCGATCCCGGATCTCGCCGATCAGCACCACATTCGGGTCCTGGCGCAGGATCGAGCGCAGCGCGGATGCGAACGTCAGGCCGGCCTTCTCCTGCACCTGCACCTGCACGATCCCCTGCATCCGGTACTCGACCGGGTCCTCCACCGTCACGATATTCACGCCCTCGCTCTTGATCTGGTTGATGCAGGAGTAGAGGGTGGTGGTCTTGCCCGAGCCGGTCGGCCCGGTGACGAGCAGAATCCCTTCGTGGTTCTCGAGCAACCGCCTGATCCCCTCCGTCTCGTTGGCGTTCAGCCCGAGCGAGTCCAGCGACTTGACGGTGGCGCGCGAGTCGAGGATCCGGATCACGACCTTCTCGCCCAGCGCCGCAGGAAGCGTCGAGACGCGGAGATCGATCGGCTGGCCGTTCACCGCCACCCGGGCGCGGCCGTCCTGCGGCCGCAGCCGGTCGGCGATGTCGAGCGACGACATGATCTTGATGCGCGAGATCAGCGGCAGGCCGGCTTGGCGCGGGATCTTCATGACCTGGCGCAGCACGCCGTCGATACGGTAGCGCACCGCCACCCCGCCCTCTTCCGGCTCGATGTGGATGTCGCTCGATCGCGCCAGGATCCCCTCGGAGATGATCAGGTCCACGAGCCGAACCACCGGGCGCTGGCTCGCCTCGGCTTCGGAGGTCGAGATCTCGTCGGGCGCCACTTCCTTCAGCTGGACCAGCTCGGCCGAGCTTTCCATCCCCTCGAGCAGCTTGTCGACGGCCTTCTCGGGACGGTACAGCTCGTCCAGCCGCTCGGCGATCTTGGACGGCGCGAGCAGAAACATCCGGATTTCCCGGGCGGTAGCGAATGCGAGCGCCTTCTCGGCGTCGAGGTCGAACGGGTTGGCCGTCGCCACCTCGAGGTAGGAGTCCGTGGCGCGGAGCGGCAGGATGTGGTAGCGCCGCGCCACCTGCTCGGGGACCCGCTCCTTGGCTGTAGGGTCGAGGTGCGCCAAATCCGCGAGCTTCAGCCGGAAGCGGGTGGACAGCGCCGTGAGGATCTGCTCGTCGCTCACGATCTTCTGGGCGACGAGGGTCTCCCACAACCTCGCCGGCGGCGGGGCCTTCTCCCGCAGCTCGACTAAGAGCTCCGGGGTGACGACGCCCTCGAGGGAGTGCGCCAGCCATTCATCCGGGAAGTGTGTGTCGGCCATCCGCTCCCTAAGGTACGTCGCGGAGGGAGGTTGGGGGAGGTTCGGGAGGTTAGAGGAGGCTGTTCAGCACGCGATCAACCTCCCCCAACCTCCCCCAACCTCCCCTAACCTCCCCAACCTGCTTCACAGGATGCCCCAGAAATCCCGCGTCACGTCGAACGCGAGCCCCACCCGGTGCGTGGCGGTGCCGAATCCCGCCTCCCAGCGAAACACACCCAGCCACTCGAACGCGAGCCCCACGGTGACCCGCGTCCCGGGAGTCGCCGTCCACGGTGTGCCCGCCACCGGACCGGCAGCCCAGCCGAGGGCGACGTAGGGCGCGACGGTGAGGATCCGAGGCGTGCGCGCGTAGGGCCCGACGCCGAGCGACACGAAGGGGACGGGAAGGCGCCACTCGAGATGCAGCAAGGCCACGCGCCGGCCGCCCCAGCGGCGGAATTCGTCGCCGACGAGCGTCCCGCGCCCGCCGAGCACGCACGCGCGGTGCGCAGGGAGGGCCGCGCTCGCGACCCCGCCCTGCGCCCGCACCAGGAGCCGCGTGGCGCCCACGGGGAGCAGCACGTGACCCGCGCCGGAGAGCCGCAGGTAGGTGGCGCCGCCGTCCTTCCGGCCGCCCTCGAGCACCGTCTCGACGTGCAGGTCGCGCCGCACCGCGAAGCCCTCGCTCTTGCGCTCGAGCGCGACCTGTACGAGGTCGACCCCGGGGCCGCCGAGGGAGGGGTTCGGACGGAAGCTGCCGTTGGCGGGCGCCGCCGCCACCGCGAGCGAGCCGATCGACTCCCGCCCCGCGGTCGCCCGCCATTCGCTTCGCACGCCCACGCCGTGGCGGTAGGTGATGCGCCCGCCATCCGCCAAATAGTAGTCCCCGTAGTCACGGCCGAATTCCTGCGACGAGAACGAGTTGAAGAGCGGCGCGATGACGGCAGCGTCGCCGATGTCGCGCACCTCGCGATACACGCTCACCTCGAGCGCGCTCCGACCCCGCCGGTCCACCGCGCTGAGGGCGCCCTTGGCGCGGCGGTCGGCGAACCCGTAGCTCGCGCGGGCGCGCAGCTCGCGCCGCTCGCCCCCGCCGCGCACCACCACCCCGGCGCCCGCGGCGAGCCCCTCCACCCGGTTCGCGTGCAGCAGGTCCGACACGCCCCGCACGCCGAGCCGGCGGCCCTTGAGACCCGTCAGGACGCGCCGGCCGGCGATCTGCTCCACCTCCGCGCGCACGCGCTCCAGGTCGTTCTGGCGCACCGGCTCGGCGATGTCCTGGAGCGCGGCGCCGAGCGGCTCTTTCCAGCGGAAGGAATCGCGCTCGGCCTTCGGCAGGAAGGTGATCTCGTCGCCCGCGAACCAGCTGTTCGCGAGCCCGAGGTTGAGCACGTAGCCGTCGATCTCCCACCGGGCGCGGATGATGCCGCGCACCGGCACGTCGAGCCACGTCGCACGCCGCCGGATCTCGATCTCCTGCCGGTAGGGCAGCCAGTAGCGCCGCTCCCACAACGCGTTGTCGAGCACGATGCTCACGTCCTCGAGCTCGGCATCGAGATAGGAGCGCGGTGTGAAGTTGAACGCCATGCGTACCAAATCGGCGGTCTCGGCGTCCAGATACAGGGTCCCGACGATGCGGGGGAGGCCGAAATCCTTGGGACGCACCCGCAGGGTCACCACCCGCACCTCGCGCTCCGGCAGCATGATGGTGGTCGTGTCGCCCAGCGCGAAGTCGTAGATATCGGGACCTGCCGGCGAGAGCGGATGAGGCACGTCCCGCACTTCGTCCCCTTCGCCGAGGCGCATCGCCGCGCCGAAATTGTTCTGGATGATGCCGAGGTGGTCGCGGTGGTAGTTGATGTCGGTGGGGAGCTGGGCCTGGTCGCGCCACCCGATGACGCGCTGCTTGCTGCTCGCCGGGGCCTTCCAGTACACTTCCAGCTCCAGCTGGTCGGCCTTGACGAGCCGCGGGGGATCGGCGAGCCCCTGGCCGAACGCCCCGAGGAAGAAGAGGAAGCCGTGAGCCTGGGCCTTGTAGTCGTGGAGGGAAGAGTCGGCCACCGCGCCGCCGCGCCGCAGCACGGCGCGACGCGCCAGCTCGAGCGCGGGTCCCGAGTTCCAGGCCTGCGCGGCCGCTGGCGCAGGGCGGACGAGCGCGCCGAGGGCAAGGGCGGCGACGGCGACGCGCATCCGGTCCATGCTCGGTGTACCCCGTTTGGCTTCGGATGAGCGACGCCCGCGCCGATTTCCTCGCCCGCGCCGAGCGGGGCGGGATGGTCCCCGTGCTGCGCGAGGTGGTGCTGGATGGTGACACACCGCTCGGGGCCTTTGTGAAGGTCGCCCGGCCGCCGTTCGCGTTCCTCCTCGAATCGGTGGTGGGCGGAGAGCGCTGGGCCCGCTACACCTTCCTCGGCACCGAGCCCCGGGAAGTGTGGCGCTACCGCGCCGGCAACCGCGCCGTCGAGCGCTGGACCAAGACGACGGGCTGGCGCGCCGCCGGCGAAACCGAGGACCCGATCGGCCATCTGGCGCAGCGCATGCGGGCGTTGCCCGCCGCGCCGGTGCCGGGCCTGCCGCGCTTCACGGGCGGGGCGGTGGGCTACCTGGGCTACGACCTGGTGCGCACCGTCGAGCGTCTGCCGCGCCCCCCCGCCGACACGCTCGACGTGCCGGACGCCGTCATGATGATCGCCGACACGCTCGTCATCCTGGACAACGTGTTCGGGCGGGCGATCGTCGTGGCGAACGTCGAGGTGCCGGCGCGCGCGGGACCGGCGGAGCGGCTGCGCCTGTACGACGCGGCGGAGGCGCGGCTCGACGAGATGGTCGGGCGCCTCGGCCAGCGGCACGAGCTCGCGCCGCTCCCCCTGCGCAACGGCCTGCCCCCCCTCGCCACCGAGTCGCGCTACCCGCGCGACGCGTTCGAGCGCGACGTCGCGCGCGTGCTCGAGTACGTGGCCGCGGGCGACACCTTCCAAACCGTGCTGTCGCGCCGCCAGGAGGTCCGCGGCGCCGTCGACCCCCTGCTCCTGTACCGCTACCTCCGCGCCCTGAACCCCGCGCCGTATCTGTTCTACCTCGCGCTCGACGACTTCACGCTGGTGGGCAGCTCGCCCGAAGTCCTGGTCCGGGTGGAGGGGAGCGAGGTGACCGTACGGCCCATCGCCGGCACCCGGCCGCGCGGCCGCACCCGCGAGGAAGACGAGGCGCTCGCCAAGCAGCTGCTCGCCGACGAGAAGGAGCGCGCCGAGCACATGATGCTCGTGGACCTGGGCCGGAACGACGTGGGACGCGTGGCGCGGTTCGGCAGCGTGCGCGTCACGGACCTGCTGACGATCGAGCGCTACTCCCACGTGCAACACCTCGTGAGCGAAGTGCGCGGACAGCTCCGCGACGGCTACGACGCGCTCGACGTGTTCAAGGCCTGCTTTCCCGCGGGCACCGTGACGGGCGCGCCCAAGGTCCGCGCGATGGCCATCATCGACGAGCTCGAGCCCGAGCGGCGCGGGCCGTATGCCGGCGCGGTGGGCTACGTCGGCTGGGGCGCCGCGAACCTCGACACCGCCATCGCCATCCGCTGCGCGCTCGTGCGTCCGGACCGCGTCGTGGTGCAGGCCGGGGCGGGCATCGTGGCCGATTCGGATCCGGCGCGCGAGTTCCGGGAGACCGAAGACAAGGCGCAGGCCGTGCTCAAGGCGCTCGCGCTGGCGCGGGCCGGCGCGGCATGAAGCGACCGCTCGCCAGGGCGGTCGCGGTCGGGCTGACGGCGATCGCGCTCGCGGCGGGGCTCCTGGTGCCGCGCGCCAGGCGGCGCGCGCACAACTACCGGCTGTTCGACTCACTCGCCGCGGTGCCGCTCGGCACGCGCGTCGACTCGTTGCGCCTGGCGTTCCCCTGGCTCCACTGCCCCGAGATGACGGACCACTCCGCGGAGCACGAACCCATCTGCGCGGCGGACGCGGACGGGCGGGACGTCACGGTCAATGCGCCGGATTATCGGGTCGGCACGATCGAGGTGATGGTGTTCGGACGGGATAGGACGGACCTGGTGGCGTGGGCCC
>QHTS01000139.1 GCA_003220905.1 Gemmatimonadota bacterium
GGGTCGGACCGAAGCAGCCTGCCGCGAGTCACGACGTCGACCCGCTCTACCTCTTCCACGAGGACCACGAGGTGCGGAACGCCCACCGTGCCCAGGGCCGCCTGCCGCTCGCCGGGCGCGGTCGCCAGGCCCGGCACGGGTGCCGGCGAGTGGACCGGCGCGAGGTGCAGCTCGGCGCGCTCGCCATCGGACAGGCAGCGGCTCTCGTACGTGGCGGCGTCCGTCTCGAGGGTCATGTGCTGGGGGTTCGCCAGGCCCAATCGGGCGGCGAGACGCGTGCTGCACAGGGCCGCGTTCCCGCACATCGCGGCGCGCGAACCGTCCGAGTTGAAGTAGACCATGCGAACGGCGTCCGACCCCCCTCCGGTCCCCGGTCCCGATCCGGGGCCGACGAACACGAGCCCGTCGGCGCCGACGCCGGTGCCGCGCGCGCACACCGCCCTGATATCGTCGACGGACCATTCGGCCGGCGTCGTGTGGCGCCCGTCGACCATGACGAAGTCGTTGCCCGACCCCGTCATCTTGTAGATCGTGGTCCCGACTAGATGCGGCCGAACCAGGCCATCAGCCTGAGCCGGGGGACCATCCACACGGCTTCCCGGACGATTCCCTGGTTCATCTTGCTTTGCCCCTCGGTTCGGTCGACGAACACGATCGGGATTTCCCTCAGGGTGAACCCTTTGCGCCATGCCCTCACGCTCATTTCGATTTGAAACGCGTACCCGTTGGACCGCACCCGCTCCAGGTCGATCGCCTCGAGCACGTGCCTGCGAAAGCACTTGAACCCTCCCGTCAGGTCCCAGATCCGCAGGCCCGTGATCCAGCGGGCGTAGATATTGGCACAATATGATAGCAACAAGCGCCCCATGGGCCAGTTGACGACTGTCACCCTCCCGTTCAGGTAGCGCGAGCCGAGCACCAGATCGGCCTGGACCACGGCCTTGAGAAAGTCCTTTAAGTGGGCTGGATCGTGGGAGAAATCAGCATCCATCTCGAACACGTAGTCATAGCCTCGCCCGAGAGCCCACTTGAAGCCGGTGATGTAAGCCGTTCCAAGGCCGAGCTTTGCTTCCCGGTGCAGCACGTGAAGGCGGGGCTCCTTCGCGGCCAGCGCGTCGGCCAGCTGGCCGGTGCCGTCCGGGGATTTGTCATCCACCACCAGGATCTCGAGCCGAGCGTCTTGCGAAAGTACTTGAGGGACGAGACTCGAGAGGTTCCCGGCCTCGTTGTAGGTGGGGATCACAACCAGCGCTCGCTCACCCATGTCGGGCGCGCGACGGGACAAGGGCGGCGAGCAGCGCGGCCAGGAGCGCGGTGAGGGATGCGATGCTGATCGTCCTGCCCGTCTCATACAGCTTCGAGCGGAACGCGAGCTCCACGACCTTGGCCCCTGCCGGTAGCGCGACCGTGATCAGGCTGTAGTCACCCCGCAGCACCTGCGCCGGCCGGCCGTCGACTGTGGCCTGCCAGTCGGGGTACCAGTTCTCGGCGATCAGCAGGTAGCCCGGTTGCGGAGGCACGGGGTTGAGCGTCACGGTCATCCGTCCAGGCTGCCATGCGGTCACGGCGGCGCGCGACGGGCTGGGCACGGGCATCTGCTTCAGCGGCTCCGGCGTAACCGGCTGATCGTTGGTGAAGAGAACGATCCTTGAGAAGTCCATACGCGGATCGACGAGGGTCGGGATGATCGTCGCCGAGTCGGTCTTGATGGCGCCCGATACAATGCGGGCGTACGGCGCCGGGGCCACTCGCTCGAACAGCGTTGCCACGGCGCCGGTCGACGTTCGCACCGAATCCAGTACGCGGCGGAATCCCGGGATCGAGTCGACGGTGCGCGTGTCCGCACGCAGGATCACGTAGCGCACCGCCCAGAGATCCCAGAGCGACAGGACGCCGAGGTTTCTCCAGGAATTCTCGCGATCCCACAACTCGTCGTAGTAACGCAGCTCGTTGCCGTGGTAGCCGAACGTCTGGGGGATGTCGAAGGTCATCAAGGCGGACCCCGGATAAGCCTCTCCCGCTACGGTTGGCGGCGTGAGGACGCGATAGGGCACCGGCGTCGCCGCGACGCGGTCGATCAGCGGGTCTCGCTCGTATGGCTTGGTGTAGCCCCAGAACTGGCGCGCGTTGAGCCACAGGTCGGTCCCGACGATGAGGATGAGCGCCAGTGCGCCTAGCCGCGGCGTCAGCCGGACCTGTCCCGGACCGAGCACGGCGGCTGTGGCCGCAAGAGCGAGTCCGCTCGTCACCGCACCCCACAGGATCGCGGACTGGTCGGCGCCCGCGGCCGCCGCCCTCTCGGCGGCGAGCGCCTCGGCGATGTGGCCGAACACGCCCGTGACCCCGAGCAGGGCCACGATCCCGCCGAGGATCAGCGCCGGTGCCATCACGCGTCTGCCTTCTCCCTTGAGGGCGCGTTCCACACCCAGCCCTGCGAACATGGCGGTCACGAGGGCGACCACGTAAAACGCCATCCCCGGGGCCCGGGTCTTCTTGACCAGCGGCATGACCGCCCACCAGAGCTTGAAGAACGGCGTGCCGGCCCCGAGGCTGATCAGCAGGAAGAGGATCCCGATGCCGCCCACCCACAGGATCTGCCGCCGGCGCTCTCGTACCGTCGCGCCCAGCGCGGCGAGCACGACCACGGGCAGGCCGAGGTACTCCGAGTGCAGCTTGAGAGAGTTCGATCCCCAGTATGTCCCCGCCGGAGTCGAGCCAACAAAGCTCTTGAGGAAGAACTCCGGGACGTGGTTCCACGGGATCGCGAACGAGGTGGAGCCTTCAAAACCGTGGTAGCCCTGGGCGCGCGGGGAGAACGGGATGTACTCGAAGAACGGCAGGATCTGAATCGCGGCGACGCCGAAGCCGATCAGCACGGCCGCGAGCGCCAGCCCGAGTCGCAGCACGCGCTCCCCTCCCCCGCTGTCCCCCGCCTCCTCGAACGTGAGGTAGAGCGCGAACAATCCGGCGGCAATGAGCGAGTAGTACGCCAGCTGGAAGTGGCCGAGCAGCGTCAGCGCGGTCGCTGTGGCGAGCAGCACGTAGCCGGTCCAGCGGCGCTCGCGCAGCGCGAGCACGAGCGCGAGCAGCATCAGCGGCAGCATCGCGGACGCGAACAGCTTGCCGTCGTGTCCCGGTGACGGATACGACGCGATCAAGCCGGTGAGCTCGTAGGCAAGCCCTCCGATGACCGATCCGATCCACGCGACCTGCAGGCGCCGCAACAGCAGGTACGTAAACAAACCGGCGAAGATGTAATGCAGGAGGAAACTCAAGTTGCTGGCGGTCGTGACCGGGACGATAAATCGCAGCAGCCAGGTGGGATAGAACATGTCCCCGCTGCCCGCGGCCACGAACGGCATCCCGCCAAACAGCTCGGGATTCCAAAGCGGCAGGCGCCCGGTCCGCTTGAACCACTCGGCGCTCCAGGCGTGGAACGGCAGGCCGGCCAGGTATTGATCGCTCCACGGGCTCGCGAGCCACATCCCCGCGAGCATGGGAAGGGACAGCAGCAACGGCCACAGGCTGAGCGCGGCGGTCGCGATCAGCGTGGGGCGATGCGGTTCGTAGGCGGAGGGGGACGGGGCCACGGGGGTCGAGGGCTCAGGATGACTCACTGGACGGACTCCTGTGGACGGTGCCGGAGCGGGAGCGTCAGCAACGCGGCCGCCGCCTCCGTCAGTGTGAGCAGCACGCGTGATGCGACGCTCACGGCCACCGCGCCGCCGCTCCCCAAGAACGGCGCGAGCAGCCCGACGAGCACCAGCTCGCGGACCCCTACCCCGCCGGGTGCAAATAGGGCCAGCAGGCCGAGAATGTAGCCCAGCGTGAACGCGCCGATAGCTGTGGTGAGCGGGAGGGGGAGGGGGGCGTCGTGGATGAGCCCCCGCGCGAGCATCCACAGCGCCCCTCCGTACGTGCCCCAGCTGAGCACCGTGAGGATGGTGCCGGCGAGGACAGCCGACGGGGCGAGCGGCTCAAGGGGGGCAACGGCATTCACCAAGCGGCCCAGCCAGCGAGCGGTGGGGCGCCAGACGAGCACCAGGATGGTGGCCACGGCGGCGAGTCCCGCGAGCGCGAGACGGAGCGGTGGTGCGCTCTGCGGGGTCACGGCCGCGACTACCGCCACCCCGCTGCCGAGGGACACGGCCTGGATCACGAAGGCGGATGCCGCGGCCGGGCCCGGCTCGACGCCGGCCCGCTGGGCCAGCACCACCAGGCCGGCCACGCTCCACACCTTCCCCGGGACGTAGCGCCCGAGGTTGGCGACGCTCCACGTGCGGGCCGCCGGGCCGAACGCGAGTCGCTGCCCCCAGCCTGCCAGGATGCGGCGCCAGGACTCGATCTGCATCGCGTAGGTCAGGAACACCAGGACGACGGATCCCGCGATCCACCCCGGGGCGATCGCGAGCGCGACGTGGAGCGAGCGAAACTCCGACCAGTTCCGTGCGATCGACCGGCCCACGAAGGCCACGACCGCCAGTGTGACGAGGCCCTGGACCGCCCAGAGCCAGCGTCGGGCGATCAAGTCTTCACGAACTTGTAGGCGACCGACCGCGCGAGGAGCCATGGCGCGGGGATGGGAGGGTAGAAGTAGGTGCCGCCCCAGTCCGCGAGCCGAAAGCCGTTCATCTCTCCGAGACGCGTAATGGTCTGTCGGGTCCAGCTGTAGATGTGCCCCTGGCGGTCCGGCACGCGGAGGAGATTCCAGACGATCTCCTTGACGTGGTAAGGATTGGGGACTGAGACGACCCAGACGCCGCCGGGCCGCAGCACGCGGTGGATGTCGCCGGCGGTGTTGTACGCGGTGGGGGTGTGCTCCAAGACCTCGATCATGAAGACGTAGTCGAACGAGGCGTCGGGGAACGGGAGCCCGGCAGTAATGTCATGGATCAGGATCTGGGGTGCGGCGAACTCCGGCGCGATGTCGAGCCCCTGATACTTCACGTCGCTCGGCAGATACTTCCGCAGGTCCCCGTTGCGAGATCCGATGTCCAGCACGGCACTCCCCGGGCGGACCTGCGCGAGCTTGGTCGCCTTGCGGAAGCGCATCCGCTCTTCGCCGGCGTTCCGCCAGTTGTAGCGTTCGCGATAGAAATCGGTGAGCTCGGGTGACGACGGCGCGATCGGAGTGTGCATGGGCTCGAAAAATACCATGCCCGGAAACCCCGGGAAAGTCGTAACTTTGTGAAGCTGCCATGCGCATCCTCCACGTAGTCACCGCTTTCCCACGCACGCCGGACGATGTGATCGTACCGTGGCTCGTGGAGCTGCTCAAGCGGCTCCAGGCGGCGGGGCACGAGGTGGAAGTGTTCACGTCGTCGTACCGGGGCGCGCCCGATCAGGTGTTCGCCGGGATCACCGTGCATCGGTTCCGGTACTTTCCGCGCCGCTGGGAGAGCCTCACGCACGAGGAAGCGGCGCCAGACCGGATGAAACGCTCCCTGCTGTTCCGGCTCATGCCGGCCTGCTTCGTGGTCGCCGGCATGGCGGCGGTCTGGCGGCTGTGCCGTCGGACCCGCTACGACGTCATCCACGTACACTGGCCGCTGCCGCTGGCGCTGTTCGGATGGGCGGCGCAGCGCGCGCGTCCCGCGCGGCTGGTGACGACGTTCTACGGCGTGGAGCTGCGGTGGGTGAAGCGTGCCCTGCCCTTCCTCAAGGGCTTTCTGGCATGGGCGGCGCGACGCTCGGACCGCGTGGTCGCGATATCCAACTATACCGCAGGCGAGCTGCGGGAGCTCGTCGACGTGCCCATCGAGGTGATTCCGTACACCACGTCTCTTCCCGACGTGGATCAGGCTCCGGCGGCTCAGGACGGCACCGGTCCGGTGCTGTTCGTGGGCCGGCTGGTGGAGCGCAAAGGCGTGGCGCATCTCATCGAGGCGATCGCCCGATTGGAGCCCGCGGGGCCGCGGCTCGAGATCGTGGGTGACGGGCCCGAGCGTCCCGGGTTGGAGGCGCTGGCCCAGCGGCTCGGCGTAGCCGGTCGGGTGGTGTTCCGAGGGAAGATTCCGCCGGAAGAGCTCCAGGCGAGCTACGCGAGAGCCGCGGTCTGCGTCCTGCCGTCGGTGCTCGACGCCCGCGGGGATACGGAAGGGCTCGGCGTCGTCCTACTGGAGGCGATGAACTACGGGACGCCCGTGATCGCGAGCCGGGTCGGCGGCATTCCGGACATCGTGGAGGACGGCGTGTCGGGGCTCTTGGTTCCGCCGGGAGACGCGGCGACGCTGGCCGCGGCGGTGCGGCGGCTGCGTGACGACCCTGCCCTGGCCCGCCGGATGGGGGAGGCCGGCCGGCGCCGGCTGCGCGAGCAGTTCAGGTGGCAGGCGATCGTGCAGCGGTGGCTCGACTTGTATGCGGCGGTGATTACGCGACCGTAGGTCGCTTCGAGCCGGGCTTGCCCTGCGATCGCCCTCATCGCTCGGTCGGGGGACCGTCCCGCAGCTGGCCCAATTCCCGCTGCAGGCCCCGCACCTCCTCCCGCATCCCGGCGAGCATCTCTCCCACGAAGCCGAAGCCGAACAGGATCAACCCCGCGAGCACGAGCAGCAGCACGAGGTAGAGAAACGCGCGGTTGCCGTGCTCGAGCACGTAGCGCTCGATCAGGGCGTACACGCCTACCAAGAATCCGAGGAAGATCAGCACCGCTCCCGACACGCCGAAGAACAGCATCGGCTTGCGGCCGAACCGCAGCTGGAACCAGACGGACACGAGGTCCAGGACGCCCACGGGGATGCGCCCGATCCCGAACTTCGACTTTCCCGCCTGCCGCGGCTGGAGCGGGACCGGCCGCTCGGCCAGCCGGAAGCCCTGCGCGGCGGCGATGACCACCATGAAGCGATGCCAATCCGGGCGCCTCGTCAGGCCGTCCATCACCTCCCGGCGGTACGCCTTCACAGAGTTCAGGTCCGTCACCCGGACGCCGAACAGCCAGCGTCACAGCCCGTTGTACACCCAGGAGACGAAGCGCTTTTCGTAGTGGCCCTGCTTCGTGCCGGTGACCACGTCGGCCGCGTCGTCGAGAATCGGCTGCACGAGGCCGGGAATGTCGCTCGGGCGATACTGCAGGTCGGCGGGGTAGAACACGAGGACCCGGCCGCGGGCGACGTCGGCGCCCGACGCGAGGGCGTCGGCGATGCCGCGCTGGCTGCGGTGGGTCACGACCCGCAGGAAGGGATGCTTGGCCGCGAGGTCGCGCAACGTGTCCGCGGTGCCGTCGCGGCTGCCGTCGTCGATCACGACGATCTCGCAGGAATAGGGCAGCGGCAGCAGCGCCTCGCGCGCCTGGCGCACGAACTCCGGCAGGTTTTCGGCCTCGTCCTTCGCAGGGACCAGGACGCTCACTTCCGGGAGGGCCGCGCCGGTGGCGAGGCTCACAGCCGTTTGCGCATGCGGGCCGGGAGGATGCTCAGCTGGTCGCGGTACTTTGCGACCGTCCGCCGCGCGATCTTGACGCCCTTCTGCGCGAACATCTCCACGATTTGCTGGTCGGTGAGCGGGTTCTTGGGGTCCTCGTCGCCCACCATCTTTTGGATTTGCGCGCGGATGGCGCGGGCGCTGGCGTCCTCCCCGGTGGTGGTCGAGAGGCCGCTCGAGAAGAAAAACTTGAGTGGCAGGAGGCCCCGGGGCGTCTGTACGTACTTCTCGTTCGTCACGCGACTCACCGTGCTCTCGTGCATGTTGATGACGTCGGCGACTTCGCGCAGGGTGAGCGGCTTCAGGTACTCCACGCCCTTCTCGAAGAACTCGCGCTGCCGATCGACGATGAAGTTCATGACCTTGAGCATCGTCTGGCGGCGCTGCTCGATCGCCTGGATCATCCAGTGCGCGCTGTTCATGCGCTGGTTGATGAAGTCCTTGTTCTCGCCCTGGAATTTCTTCTTGTCGCGCGCGATGTCCTGGTAGGTCTTCGAGATTCGCAGCCGCGGCAGCCCGGAGTCGTTCAAGAACACCTTGTATTGTCCGTCGATCTTTTCCACCACCAGGTCGGGAATGATGTACGCCTCGTTGGCGGATGAGTGCTGCAGGCCCGGTTTGGGATCGAGCCTGGCGAGCTCGTCGGCCACCTTCTGCACCTCGGCCGCGCCCAGACCGAACCGCTTTCCGAGATCGCTCCAGCGATGCGCCTTGAGATCGTCGAAGGCATCCCGGACGAGGCGGTAGGCGAGCGTGTCGGTCTCGCCCCGGGACTCGAGCTGGAGCAACAGGCACTCGCGCAGGTCCCGGGCGCCGACCCCCGGAGGGTCGAGCTTCTGGATGATGCGGAGCATCTCCTCGGCCTCGGCCAGCGTGTACAGCTGGGGGGCGACGTCGTGCTCCGACTCGGCGGCGTGGGCCTCGAGCACCTGATTCACGCCGTTCACGATCTCCTCGAGGGTCGCGCCGAGATAGCCGTCTTCCGCGATGTTCCCGATGAACTCTTCGGCGAGGAGCTGCTGGCGGGGCGTGAGGTCGAGCAGCCGCATCTGCTCGCGCAGGTGGTCGGCCAGGTCTTTGGTCTCGACCGGCACGGGCTCGACGTACTCGCGGGCCTCGCTCATGTCCCGCGGCGGGGCGCCCTGATCGCCGCCGTCGTCGAGGAGGATCTCCTCCCAGTTGGGCTCGTCGTTCTTCTCGGCCTCCTTCTTGTCCTCCTTCGCCTCCTCCGCCAACGGCACTTCCGTTTCCTCCTCCGGCTCGACCAGCTCGAGGAACGGATTGCCGAGCAGCTCCTGCTTGAGGTGCTGCTGCAGGTCGAGCAGCGGCATGTAGAGCAGGTCCATCGCCTGGTACAGCCGCGGATTGATCCGCAGCTGCTGCGACAGCGCCGCGTGCTGCTGCAGACCCGTTTTCATACCGGCTGCGGCTGCCCGAGGCGGGCGCGGAGGCGGGCCGTCAGGGTGGGCCCGAGATACAGGTTGGCGACCCGGTCGTCGAACACGAGCTCTCGGACGGTGCCGGCGACCTGCACCTTGCCTTCGAACATGATGTAGGCGCGGTCCACGATATCGAGCGTCTGCTCCACGTTGTGGTCGGTGATCAGCACGCCGATGCCGCGGTGGCGCAACCCGGCCACGATGGTCTGAATGTCGTGCACCGCGATCGGATCCACGCCGGCGAACGGCTCGTCGAGCAGCATGAACTTGGGCTCGGTGACGAGCGCGCGGGTGATCTCGAGGCGGCGCCGCTCGCCCCCCGACAGCTGGAACCCCTTCTGCCGCCGCAGGTGCTTGATCGCCAGCTCGTCGAGCAACCGCTCCAGCCGCTCGCGACGCTCGGCTTCCCCCAGGGGCAGGGTCTCGAGGATCGCTCGGACGTTGTCCTCCACCGTGAGCTTCCGAAACACCGACGGCTCCTGGGCCAGATAGCCGATCCCCATCCGCGCCCGGCGGTACATCGGCTCCGCCGTGATGTCCCGTCCGTCGAGCCCGATGTGCCCGCCGTCAGGGCGTATCAGGCCGGTGATCATATAGAACGTCGTGGTCTTCCCCGCCCCGTTGGGCCCGAGCAGGCCGACGATCTCGCCCTGGTCGAGCTGCACGCTCACATCGTTCACCACCGAGCGACTCTTGTAGACCTTCAGCAATCCGGTGGCGGTAAGACGGCTACCCCCACGCACCACGGGGTGCTCGCCGCTGGCCGATTCGGCCCGGGCGAGCGCGTGCACGGCGGCGTCGAGCAGCCGGTCGGCGCTGGCGGCGCGGTCGGCGGCGATCTCTCCCCATGCGTCGACCGTGAACGCAATGGGCGCGGCGTCTCCCAGCGCGGCGGCCGGGTAGGTCACCACCTTCATCAGCGCCAGCCGGGGCAGCACCGACGTGCGCAGGCTGGTCCGAAACTCCTCGACCGACAGGCCGCCCAACTCCGGCACGTCCGCCTCGCGCGAGTGGGCCCGGAGCGTGAGGAACTCCT
>QHTS01000140.1 GCA_003220905.1 Gemmatimonadota bacterium
GATCGCGCTCACGGGTGTCGCGACGAACTGCACCGTGAGCGGCGCGAACCCCCGCACGGTGACCGTGCCTGCAGGCGGCACCGCCAGCACGACGTTCTCCGTGAGCTGCGCCCCTACGGGGCCCACCACCGGCAGCCTTACCGTCACGACGGCCACGAGCGGGGCGAGCGGGGACCTTGATCCGGACGGCTACACGGCCACCCTGGACGGGACGACCAGCCGCGCGATCGGGATCAACGCGAGTGTGACCTTCACGGGGCTCACGCCGGGCAGCCACTCGGTGGTGCTGAGTGGGGTGGCGGGGAATTGTACCGTCAGCGGTGGTACGTCGCGCACCGTATCGGTCACCGCTGGCAGCACGGCGAGTACCAGCTACTCGGTGAGCTGCGCGCCGAGCAGCCCCGGGACCGGCAGCCTCACTGTCACCACGGCGACCAGCGGTGCCAGCGGGGATCTCGATCCCGACGGCTATACGGTCTCGGTGGATGGGGGCGCGGCGAGCCAACCGATTGCCACCAACGGCAGCGTCACCTTCACCGGGCCGGCGGGCGATCACTCGATCGCGCTCACGGGTGTCGCGACGAACTGCACCGTGAGCGGCGCGAACCCCCGCACGGTGACCGTGCCTGCAGGCGGCACCGCCAGCACGACGTTCTCCGTGAGCTGCGCCCCTACGGGGCCCACCACCGGCAGCCGTGTGACCGGACGGGGTCAGGTCGGGACCGCCGCCCCCCAGCCGGGGAACAACGTGCAGACCTTCGACTTCGATGTGCGGGCGGACCTGACGGGGCGCTTCACCGGCACCGACTACAGCGACCTGCACCCCGGTGGCGTGCCTGCGACCCTGACCACGGATCACGCGGCCGATCCGGCCACGTCGATCACGGCGTTTCGCTCGAGCTCGAGCGCCTGCAGCGATCCGAGTCGCGGGGTGGAGTTCGACGCGATCGGCCGGGAAGATACGGGCGGGTTGGTCGGCTACACGATCGCCGTGTGCGACAACGGGCCGGCGAACAGCGGCCTGGACTTCTTCAGCGTCTTCATTCCGTCGGAGGGGTTCGGTCGCTCGGGTCAGGTGGCGAGCGGGGATATCGTCAAGTCTTGACCGCTGCGAACGGCACCAGCTTTCGCTCCCGCTCGTCCCACAGGGTGAGGCGGACGCACCGGAAGCTTTCCCAGAGCGTCAACGTCGGGACCTGGCGCAGCTCGGCATGCTCATCCAGCGCCTGCTGGAGCCGATAGTTGGGGATCCGGGGATGCAGGTGGTGGATGTGGTGGAGCCCGATGTTCCCCGTGGCCCACTGGAGCAGCTTGGGGAGACGGTAGTACGAGCTGCCCTGCAGCGCCGCGGCGTCGTACGCCCAGCGCTCGTCGTGCTCCCAGTACGTCGGCTCGAACTGGTGCTGGACGTAGAACAGCCACACGCCGAGCGACGTGGACAAGAGCGTTACAGGGAGTTGCACCAGCGCGAACTCCCGGAACCCGACGAGCGTCCCCATCAGTGCGATCGAAGCCGCCAGCCCGACGTCCGTCCAGAAGATGCTGCGCCGCTCGCGCGTCCACTCGCGCGGGACGATGGTGGGGATGCGGTGCCGCACGAAGAAGTGCAGCACGGCGCCCACGCCGAACAGCACCGCGGGATGGCGGTACACGCGATACTTGAACCGCTCCCAACGCGACCGGGCGAGGTATTCGTCCACCGTCAGGGTGTCGATGTCGCCGAACCCGCGGTGCTCGAGATTGCCCGAGGTGGCGTGATGGAGCGCATGGGTCTTCTTCCAGTAGTGGTACGGCGTCAGGGTGAGCACGCCGAGGATCGAGCCGATGATGTCGGCGGTGCGCGTCGACCGGAAGAACGCGGCGTGGCCGCAGTCGTGCTGGATGATGAACAGGCGGATGAGGAAGAAGGCGGCAGGGACGGCCAGGAGCAGGGTGAGCCAGTAGCCGACGCGGAGGCTCGCGTACATGAGCACCCACGCCGCGGCGAACAGCGCCGCCGCGCTAGCGAGCTGCCACACGCTCCGCTTGAGCTCAGGACCCTTGTAGCGCGCCAGTCGCGCCGTCCATGCCGCTTCGTTCGCCATTGCCCTACCGGTTCAGGGGTGTCCCAGGCTAATGGAGCCGGGCGGCGAAGTCAAACTTCAGCCGCCGCGCGCCCACGGGTTAGATTGATCAGCCTACGACCCCAAGGGAGGTTGTCAATGGCACCGGTCACACTCGCGCGGTTCGTGAAGGAGTTGGAGAAGCTCAAGCAGGCGTCGGACGCCGAAAAGCTCAAGGCCCAGGACTACGACGCTCGACTCGCCCGGATCATTCAGGAGCTGCGGGAGAAGGGCCTCGACGCCGATCGCGCTGCCACCACTGCGGCGCTCGCGGACGCGGTCAAACGCGGCATCATCACGCTTCCGGTGCAGGTGCACCTGCAGCACCGGCTGGGGCTGACCTAGACGCCCTGGAAGTACTGCTCTTCCCAGGCGACGTCGAACACCTCGTTGCAGTGCCTGCAGCGCAGCGAGGCCAGTCGTTCGGTAAGCGGCACGCGCTCCCGGCAGTTGGGGCAGACCCCGTACTCGGTCACCCCGGGAAACCGGGCGGGGTTCTTGGGACGCGGTACGACGGACCAGCGGTGCGGCGGTCGGCTGATGATATCGAGGAGCGGCCGCGGGACGTCCACGGCTTCGCCGCTGACGTCGAGCATGGCCTCACGCGGCCCCAGCTTCTTCACCTGGTACCACGCGCCACGGCGTAGCGGGCGGTCGATGTCCGCTCGCAGCCGAGCCCAGTAGCGCCTGGGAGTCACTGCCCCGCTCGTGTCAGGTCCACAGTAACCCTAGCGTCGCGTAATGATCATTCCATCATCGTGCCTTGGGGTCCTGCGCGGCCCCCGGCGCGTCGATCGGATGCGCCCGCGGCGGCCGATGCCTGTCACAATAATATCGCTCGAGTCGGCCCGTGTCTTGGGACTTCTGGTGGGTCACCCACCGCGCTGCTTGCTCGCAGGTCCTGTGGGTCACCCAGTCGTAGAAGTCGCAGCGAGGTCCGCCCATGGAGAGTGTCGGGACGTGGGGGTGCTCACGTCACGGATCCGCAGCCAACGGCAGTTGCGCCTCTGCCATGTCGCGGTTGATCCACACCACGTGGTCGCCGCACATGATGGCATCCACCGGATAGGGCTGGCCCGCGAACGACTGACCGTCCGAGCTCGCGACTTGCGTCCCCGGGAAGTAGTACCAGCACCGCTCGCCGCCCGGATGGCTGTGGATCACGCCCACCGTCCCCGACCACCCAGCATCCTCGCACGTCTGGTGGGGGACGACCCGCGTCGCCGTGGAGTGGCTGGGCTCGACGTCGGCCGGCGCGATCCGCCGTACCAGGACGGCGCTGCCCCGAGCCTCGCCGATCATGCAACCCATGAACTCGGTGGGATACGAGCGATACTGGAGCGCCAGATAACGGCGCGCCTGGTCGGACAGGATCAGCCTCCGTACGATCGGCGCGCGCGCCGTGCGACCGCCGCTCCGCGCCCACGCCGACTCGACGAGCCGGTCGGACTCGGGCTGCAGGGCCAGCAACGCCGTCAGACCCAGCGCAGCGACCACGATGCGGATGATCCGTTTGCGACCTTCTTTCACTGCTCCCCGCTCCCTGCTCCCTCGAGCGCTAGTGCCGAACGGACTACCCTTCGGCATGCGATAAGTCGCAAGACCGATGCCAACCAAAGAAGTCGCATAGTGGTGCGAACACGAGACACCGCGCCGCTTTTTGGGGCATGGCCCTTGCGCGGCTCGTGTGCAAAACCGACAGAATCCGAAAAGAATAGAGATTCACACACCGCCCGGGTGTTGCGTCGAGATGTCACCGGATTGCCACAACGGACGACGGGCGCCTCCCGCCCTGGCGACTCTTGCGCCTGACGACGTATCGTCTCCCCGGCCATGGTCCGCGCTGATCTCGTCGTTCTCAGCACGCGCGTCGTCACCCCCGAGGGGACCGCGCCCGCCGCGGTCGCGATCTCGGGCGGCGTGATCACCGCCATTCACGACCACGGCGCGGCACCCGACTCGGCTCGGCGTGTGGACGTGGGGGACGCGGTGCTGCTGCCCGGCATCGTGGACACGCACGTACACGTGAACGAGCCCGGCCGGACCGAATGGGAAGGGTTCGAGACGGCGACGCGGGCCGCGGCGGCGGGTGGCGTCACCACCATCGTGGACATGCCGCTGAACAGCATTCCGGTTACCACGACCACGCCCGCCCTGGAGCTGAAAACGCGGGCGGCAGCGGGTCACGCCACGGTCGATTACGCGTTCTGGGGTGGCGTGGTGCCGGGCAACACCGACCAGCTCGCGCCTCTGGCTCGCGCGGGCGTACGGGGCTTCAAATGCTTTCTCGTGCCGTCAGGGATCGACGAGTTTCCTCCGGTGGCCGAGCTGCAGTTGCGGCCCGCGATGACCAAGCTCGCCGGGCTCGGGCTGCCCTTGCTGGTGCACGCCGAGCTCCCCGGCCCGATCGCACGCGCGGCGTCGTCGCGCGGCCGCGACCCGCGACGCTATGGCTCGTATCTCGCCTCGCGCCCCCGCGCCGCGGAGCTCGAGGCGGTGGACTTGATGCTCGGGCTCTGTCGCGAAACCGGCTGTCGCGTCCACATTGTGCACGTCTCGGCGGCCGACACGCTCGACCGACTGCGGAATGCCCGGCGCGCCGGTCTCCCGGTCACCGCCGAGACGTGCCCGCACTATCTCACCTTCGCCGCGGAGGAGATCCTGGACGGCGCCACCGCCTGGAAATGCGCCCCACCGATCCGCGAGCGGAGCAACCGGGAGCGCCTGTGGGAGGGCCTCGCCGAAGGGACGCTCGACCTCGTGGCGAGCGACCATTCGCCCGCGCCCCCCGTCCTCAAGTGCCTCGACACGGGCGACTTCGTGCGGGCGTGGGGTGGGGTCGCGTCGCTCGAGGTAGGGCTCGCCGCCACCTGGACCGGAGCGCGCGACCGCGGCCGGGACTTGGGAGACCTCGCCCGCTGGTGCGCCGAGCGACCCGCCCGGCTCGCGGGCCTCACGCGCAAGGGACGGATCGCGCCCGGCTGCGACGCCGACGTCATCGTGTTCGATCCCGAGGCTGGCTTTACCGTCGAGCCCACGCGCCTGCGCCAGCGACATCCCGTCACGCCGTACGCGGGGATGACGCTTCACGGCGTCGTACGCCGGACTTTCGTCCGGGGGACGTGCGTGTACGAGGAGGGAGAGTTTCCGACGCAAGGATTCGGGAGGTGGGTTCGTTGAATCCACCCTTTAGGGTGTCGACGTGCCGCACGAGGGCTTGATCGATCTCGCCGCGGCGCGCGTCGGCGGGCGGGCGCTCGTCGCTTCGGACGAATTCTTCGCGCCCAGACACAACCTCCTTGCGGCGGGACGCGCGGTGTTCATCGAGGGCAAGTACACCGATCGTGGCAAATGGATGGACGGGTGGGAGACGCGCCGCCAGCGCGGCCCCGAGAGGGGGGGCGGATACGACTGGTGCATCATCCGGCTCGGCATCCCGGGCGCGATTCGCGCCGTCACCGTGGATACGACTCACTTCCGGGGAAACCATCCCGCCGCCTGCTCGCTCGACGCGGCGCAGTTGCCGGGCGCACCCGGAGAGAGCGCTCGCGCGCTGCGCGCGCTGGACCGCGCGTTCGTGGAGCTGTTGCCGCGCTCCCCGCTCGCGGGCCACACCGAGAACGAGTTTGCCGTCGCGAGCAACGCTGGCTACACGCACGTGCGGCTCAAGATCTACCCCGACGGCGGCGTGGCGCGGCTGCGCATCTGGGGCGAGGCGCGCCCCGATTGGCGGCGGATCGCGGCGGCGCGGCGCGCCGTCGACCTCGTCGCGGTGGAGCACGGCGGCGTGCCGCTCGCCACGAGCGATCAATTCTTCAGCGAGCCGCTGAACCTGATCATGCCGGGACGGTCCCGCGACATGGGCGACGGGTGGGAGACGCGGCGCCGCCGGGGCCCCGGTCACGATTGGGTGGTGCTGCGCCTCGGCCGGCGCGGCGTGGTCGAGCGCGTCGATCTGGACACGACCCACTTCAAGGGCAATTTCCCCGAGAGCGCGAGTCTCGAGGGGTGCGACCTAGGGGGAAGCGGCGCGGCGCCGGGTGACGATGCCGTGTGGCGCGAGCTCCTGCCCCGCACCACGCTGCGGGCCCACGCGCGACACCGCCTGGCTGTTTCGCGCGAGAGGCGCGACCCGGTGACGCACGTGCGGCTGAACATCTTTCCGGATGGCGGGGTCGCCCGGCTACGGGTGTGGGGAAGGGTCGAACCGTGACGGCTCGAGTGGGCGGGAGTAGACTCGCGGGCTAT
>QHTS01000141.1 GCA_003220905.1 Gemmatimonadota bacterium
ATGCGGGCCGGTCGCATCGTGCAGACCTTGCTCGATTTCGCCCGCCAGCGGCCGCGTATCCAGACCGCCGTCGATCTCGGGGAGATCGCCGAGCGCGTGCTCGCGCTGCAGCGCAGCGCGCTCAAGAAAGCGCGCATTCGCACCACGGTGTCCGTCCCGAACGACGTGCCCGCCGTGGCAGGCGATCCGCAGGAGTTGCAGCAGGTGATGCTCAACGCCGTGGTGAACGCGCGGCAGGCGATCGAGGGCACGGGCCGCCCCGGCCAGATTACCATCGCGGGGCGTTTGAGCGACCACCACGTGCTGGTGACGGTCGACGACACGGGCCCCGGCGTGCCGCCCGGGATCCTCGACCGGGTGTTCGAGCCGTTCTTTTCGACTAAACCGGAGCACGGCACCGGGCTCGGCCTGGCAATCAGCTTCGGGCTCGTGCGGGGGATGGGCGGTCGCATGTGGATGCAGAACGTCGAAGGGGGTGGGGCACGGCTCTCGTTCGAGCTCCCCGTGGACGCAGGCAGCCCCGACGCCACGGCGCGGGCCACCGGCCGGCCGGCCGCGCAGCGGCTCTCGCTGCTGGTGGTCGAAGACGAAGAAGCGGTGCGCCGCGCCATGGCGCTGCTCGCCAAGCGGCTCGGCCACGAGGTGACGACGGTGGGCCGGTTCGCCGAGGCGACCGCGCGTCTGGCCCAGCCGGGCGCGCGCTACGATGCGCTCTTGGTGGATGTGCACCTGGACGAAGCGCACACCGGCTTCGATCTGTTCGATCACCTGCGGACCGAAGGTCGGGGGCTCGAGCAGCGTATCGTGTTCACGACGGGGGATTCCATCTCCACGCAGACACGCGACGCGCTGGAGCGCGCCGACCGGCCCGTGCTGCGGAAACCCTTCAGCCTCGACGATCTGCGTGAGATGCTCGAGCGCGTAGCGGCCGGCTGACGGACGGGCGAGGTCTCAGGCCGCCCGCACCACCGCCCGCGGGCGCCGCCGCCGCCGCGCCTTGCGGCTCTCCCGGTAGTACGCCACCGTCTGCCGCAGACCCTCGTCGAAATTCACGACGGGTTCGTATCCCACGAGCTCGCGCGCCTTGTCGATCGAGGCGAGCGAATTGCGGACTTCACCGGGCCGCCCCTCGGCATACTTCGGCAGCACCGGCACGCCGGCGAGCTCCTGGATGCGCTCCCACAGGTCGTTGACGCTCACGCTCTGGCCGCATCCGACATTGAACACCTGCCCGGCGACCCGCGCGACCGGCGCGCGGGTGGCGAGCAGGTTCGCATGCACCACGTTGGCGACGTACACGAAATCGCGGGTCTGTCCGCCGTCGCCATAAATAGTCGGTGGCTCGCCGTGCAGGGCCGAAGCGATGAATCGCGGCACCACCGCAGCGTACTGGGAGTTCGGATCCTGACGCGGCCCGAAGATATTGAAGTACCGCAGCACGACGGTTTCGAGGCCGTAGGTCGCGTGGAACGCCGAGCAGTACTCCTCGCCCGCGAGCTTCGACGCGGCATACGGCGACAAGGGTCGCGTGACGTGATCCTCGGAGTTGGGCAGCGTCGCGGGGTTCCCGTAGGCCGACGTGGACCCGGCGTAGACGACCCGCCGCACATGCGCGTCGCGCGCCGCGAGCAGGACGTTCAGTGTCCCGGTCGCGTTCACCTCGTGCGCGGCGAGCGGCTCGTCCACTGAGCGTTGGACCGAAGTGAGCGCGGCCTGGTGCAACACGTAGTCGGCTCCCTCCACGGCGCGACGACACGTGCTCAAGTCCGTCACGCTGCCGCGGATGAAGCTGACCCGACGCCGCACCGCCGCGAAATTCTCACGGCGGCCCGAAGACAGGTCGTCGAGGATGACCACGTCCTGCCCGGCGGCGACGAGGCACTCGACCAGGTGCGAGCCGATGAACCCTGCGCCGCCCGTGACCAGATACCGCATGTGAAGCCCGACCTTCGATGAGTTGCCGAGGGGCCTTTGCAAAACTCCCGCCACCCGCCCCAAAGGCGAGAGCCGGAAGCGGAAATGCCGCGCGGCGGCAACGGCTGGCCCTTGAGCGCACGACGGCCGTGGTGTTGCGTGCCCACGACACCAGCTCGCTGCTTTCGCAAGCGCGGCGGTACGTCGTTTGCGAGGGCTCGCCAATCGGCGCGTGAGCCGGCGTTCAGAACGAGGGGGCGTGTGGGACCGATTCGACCTGCGACTCGAGACGACATCCCTCAGATTGCCGCCCTTCGGAGTCGAGTCTTCTCGTGGCGACGGAAAGACTCGGCTGAGGCGCGCGAGACCGCGTTGCAGCGAGTCTTCTTCGACAATCCGTTCTGTGACGAGAGGCTTCCGTCGCTGGTATGCGAGAACGACCGTGGCGGCATCCTCGGCTTCATCGGAGTGTCGGCGCGGAGGCTGCGGTGGCAGGGCGCGGAAGTGTGCGCGGCGGTGTCCCACGGGTTGATGGTGGACCCGGAGTCGCGAGGCGTGACGGGCCTGCGACTGTTGCAGCGGCTCCTCGACGGCCCGCAGGACATCACGTTCGCCGACTCTCCGAACCAGGTGGCGCGACGGCTCATGGAGCACCTGGGCGGCGTCACCGCACCCCACGACAGCCTGTTCTGGGTCCGGCCGCTCAGGCCCGTGCGCTACATGCTCGGCCAGATCCGTAACGGCGGCCTGCTGTTCTCGGTCCGGCTCTTGGCTCGGCCGGTCGCCAGCGCCATCGACGCGCTGGCCGCCCGGTATGCGCACAGCCCCTTCTACGTGAAGGACCCCGGGAGCCGCGAGGAGCCGCTGACGGCGGCCGACCTGGTGCGGTGCCTGTCGGAGCTGGGCAGCGTCTGCTCGCCCACTCCCTCTTACAGCGAGGCCGCGTTGAGCTGGCTCCTTGGCTCGCTCGGGCGAGGGCCGCAGGCCGGAGCGCTGCGGCAGGCGCTCGTGCGATCGAGCGCCGGCGAGGAGATCGGCTGGTACATCCGATTCACCAATCGCCGCGGCACGAGTGAGGTGGTGCAGATGGGCGCCCGAAAGGATCGGTACGCCAGTTTGCTCGATCACGTCTTCCACGCCGCCTGGCGCGAGGGGTCCGTGGCTGTCTCGGGCCGGGTCCAGCCGCCGTTTCTGGAAACGCTGGGTCAGAAGGGCTGCGTCTTCTCGACCAACGGACCGCCCGTGCTGATCCACTCCCGTCAGACCGACCTGCTACGCGCCATCGAGGGGGGCCGCGCGTTCCTATCGCGCTTGGAGGGGGAGTGGTGGATGAGTTATCTCAGCGAGGGGTAGCGGCGCGTTTCGAGGTCGCTCACTCGGCCTGCGAGGGGAAGGGCGTGCCGGGTGCCGAGCGCACGGCCTCCAGGTCGTGCTTGCCGCTCGCCAGGAGGGGAAGGGCGGCGCGGACTTCGACGCGCGCCGGCTGGAGGTATCGGGGAAGCTCGCGGCCGTAATACGCCTGGAGCCGCTCGAGCGACCCCTGCTCGGCGAGAACGACGTAGGCGACGATGCGCTCGCCGCGCGCCTCGTCGGGCTCCCCGACGACCTCGGCGTCCGCGACCTCGCCCGACGCGTACAGCACACCGAGAATCTCGTCCGGGCCGACGCGGTATCCCATGGTCTTGATGATCCGGTCTCTCCGCCCTACGAAGTACAGGAACCCCTCGTCGTCGCGACGCACGAGGTCGCCCGAGAAAACGACACGGTCCGCGTCGGAGGGCGGGGCGCCGGATGGTCGCAACGGATTGGGGCGGAACACCCGCGCGGTGACCTCCGGATCATTCCAGTAGCCCAGGGTCACGGTGGGGCCGCGGTATACCAGCTCGCCGATCTCGCCAGGCGGTGCCGGGGTGCCGTCCTCCAGCAGGACGTAGGCCTCCCCGCCGGGAATGGCGCGGCCCATCGAATCGGGCCGGCGATCGAGCTCCGCGGGTGGGAGATAAGTGCAGCGCAGCGCTTCGGTCAGACCGTACATCAGGTAGAGCTGCGCCCCGGGCTGGGCGCGGCGCAGCGCGCGCACCGTTTCGACGGGAAGGTGCCCGCCGGCGTTGGTCATCACCCGCAACCGGGGGAGTGGCGCCTCGACGAGCGCCGGCACGCGCAATAGCCGGTTCCACAGCGGCGGCACGGCCGCGAGCACGGTGACGCCCTCCGTGCGGACCGACTCGATCATCTGCTGGGGAAGCGGGGACCGCTCGACGACGAGCGCCGCTCCGGCGCCCACGGCGCACAAGAGCTGACCCACGCCGTAGACGAAGCTGAACGGCAGGAGGCTCGCGAGCCGGTCCACGTCCGTCAGGCCGAGGTAGGAGACGACCACGCTCGTCAAGGCCCAGAGGTTTGCGTGACTCACGACCACGCCCTTCGGGAGGCCGGTGGACCCGGACGTGTACACGATCTGGGCCATATCGCTCCCGAGCCGATGGACCGGCGCGAGCGGTTCGCCGCCCGGGCGGATCTCGCTCGCATCGAGGACGCCCGCCGCCGTCGAAAGCCGGCGCGGCTGCCGCGCGAGCACGTCCCCCGTCGTGATCAGACAACGGGCACCCGAGTGCGCGAGCACGTGCTCGATCTGGCGCGGGCGGAGCGTCTCGTTCGCCACGACGGCGATCGCACCCGCGGCCAGCGTGCCGAAGTACGCCGCGGCAGCGTCCCGACCACGCTCCAGCAGGATCGCCACGCGGTCGTCGGCCCCAACGCCGGCGGCCCGGAGCGCGGCACCGATCGCTGCCGCGCGCTCCCGCAGGGCGGTGTAGGTGACGGCGCTGCCGCGCTCTACGACGGCGGGCCGGTCGCCGTGGCGCCCGGCGCTATCCCACAAGAGGAGCGCGGCATTGCGGGGGGAGGGGGGCGACACGCCCGGCGCTCCGACATCGATCGACAGCGAGCACTCCCGGTGAATGGCTTTGTCGCGGTATTGCAACGAGCGTACCAAGGGACCCCGCCGGCAAACGGCGGCACGACGCGAAGACGTTGGCAGTTCATCCGATAACCGGTGCCGGGACGATGTCAGCCGGCGTCTGGGCGGACGCCATTCCGAGGGCTCGAACTTTGCAATCGGAGACGTCGGGCGAGCCGAAGACGACGTTTTCCCTGTAGCATTTGAGGTGCGGTGGCCACGACAATCGCAGACCGGCTGGAGCTCGATGCGGCGGCTGAGACTCGACGGATCGCGGAAGCGCTCCGGGTGCAGGTCGGGCAGACGCTGCGGCGCACCGGGATCGTCGTCGCGATGAGCGGCGGCGTGGATAGCTCGGTGTGCGCAGGCCTCGCCGTGCAGGCGGTGGGCCCCCGGCACGTGCTCGGGCTCGGCCTGCCCGAGCGGGAGTCGGACCCCCAGAGTCTCGCGCTCGCGCGCGACTGGGCGGAGCGTCTCGGGATCGAGTTCCTGGCCGAGGACGTCACCGCCATTCTCGAGGCGAGCGGATGCTACGAGCGGCGGGATGCGGCCGTACGCCGCCTCGTCCCCGAGTACGCCCCCGGATGGCGCTCCAAGTTGGTGCTCGACGGCGGCGGCCTCGATTCCGACCGGCTCAACGTGTGCTTTATCGCGGTGCAGCCGCCGGGCCAGGACGTGCGCAAGGTCCGCCTGCCCGCGCGCGAGCTGCGCGAGATCGTAGCCGCCACGAACTTCAAGCAGCGCATCCGGACCATGCTGGCGTACCACCACGCCGACCGGTTGAACTATGCGGTGGTCGGTACGCCCAACCGTCTCGAGTACGACCAGGGCTTCTTCGTGAAGGGCGGGGACGGGCTTGCGGACGTGAAGCCGATCGCCCACCTGTATAAGAGCCAGGTCTACCAGCTGGCCGAGTTCCTGGGGGTGCCGGTCGCCATCCGGGCGCGCACGCCCACCACCGACACCTACTCGCTGCCTCAGACGCAGGAGGAGTTCTTCTTCTCGCTCCCGCTCGGCACGCTGGACGTAGTGCTGCAGGCCCGGAACGAGGGGCGCAGTGCGGCCGCGGTCGCGGCGGAGCTGGGGTATCGGCCCGAGCAGATCGAGCGCGCCTACCGTGAGATCGAGCACAAGCGCGCCGTCACACGTCCGCTCCATCTCACTTCCCTGCTGGTCGCGCCGGTTCCGGACGTCGGAGGGAACGCCTGATGTGCGGCATCGCCGGGATCGCTCGCCGACGCCCCGAGGGCGTCTCCGCTGAGCTCCTGGCGCGGATGGCGGGCGCCATCCGACACCGCGGCCCCGACGGCTTCGGGCTGCACGCGGACGAACGGGTGGGCCTCACCAACGTTCGGCTGAGCGTGATCGACCTGGCGCGCGGTGCGCAACCCATGACGAATGAGGACGGCAGCGTCTTCATCGTCTATAACGGCGAGATCTTCAACCACCTCGCGCTGCGCGGCGAGCTCGAGGCCCGCGGGCACCTGTTCCGCACCCGGAGCGACACCGAGGTCCTGGTGCACGGTTACGAGCAGTGGGGCGAGCGGATGCTGGAGCGCCTGAACGGCCAGTTCGCGTTCGCGATCTACGACCGTCGCGCGGGGTCCGTGTTTCTCGCGCGGGATCGCTTCGGCATTCTGCCGTTGTATTACACGGAGCGCGGCGGCGACCTGTATTTCGCGTCCGAGGCGAAGGCCCTGCTGGCGACCGGCGAGGTGGAGGGGGCCGTCGATCCGGAGGGGCTGGACGAGGTGTTCACGTTCTGGGCGGCGCGTCCTCCCCGCACCCCCTTCCGGGGGATCCGCGCGCTCGAGCCCGGCTGCTGCGCGCGGTGGCAGGACGGGCGCCTGACGATGCGGCGCTACTACGCGTTCGAGTACGCCGAGGCCGCGGCCGAGCCGGCGGATGCGCTCGACGCGCTCGACGAGCTGCTGCGCTCGGCGGTGCGGCTGCGCCTCCAGGCGGACGTGCCGGTCGGCGGGTACCTGAGCGGCGGCATCGATTCGAGCATCGTGTGCGCGCTCGCGGCGGCGGGCTCGACGCACGCGCTGCGGAC
>QHTS01000137.1 GCA_003220905.1 Gemmatimonadota bacterium
TCGACGTGCTCTACGCGGAGCTGGCCCGCCGCCTCGATTCCGCGTACGCGGGTGGACCGACCGGGGCGGCCCTCGAGCGGACGCGCGCGACGGTCTTCGCGTGGGCCCGGGCCCAGCTCACGGGCCCGGTGGGGCAGTCCCTCGAGACGTACGACTGGCGCTGGTTCGCCCGGGCGCCGCTCAACAACGCAGTGGTGATCGCCCAGCGCCTGTATCGCATGAATCTGAACCTGTTCGAGGAGGTCTACGTCCACTCGAACGCCGACCTGAAGGAAACGATCCGCGCGATTCAGGTCCGCGTGTTCACGCAGCCGGGGCAGGATCCGTATGAGGCGTTGTATTCGAGGGGCGGGGGATGACTGACCAGGTAGGACGGGCGGACGGGCGGACGGGCGGTCGGACGGACCGTGAAGGCTGCGGTCAACTAGCCACAGGGCGCGGTACCTGCCTCGCTCGGCGGCTCAGCGCTGCCTCTCTTCGCCGAACCTTCAGCGATGTTCGCTGCTGCCGAGAACGCCGCTCGGCGCATCTGTGAGGTCAAGCCGAAAAGTTCTTCTTTGGGGAAGGATCGCGTGGCTCGGTAAACCGCGAGGGCGAGTTCGTGGCAGGCTTTCCAGGCTGTGAAGCGCTCGTAGGGCATCATGGTCCAAGCTTACGCGCGCTGGTCGGGAAGTGACAACCAAACTATTCCCTGCGACATCATTCGGATGCGTTCTTTGTCCGTCCGCCCGTCCACCTGTCCGCCCGTCCGCCCTAATTCCCCCGCAGTCTCTCCGCTTCAGCCACCCGCTGCAGTGCGATCGCATAGGCCGCCGTGCGGAACGTCACGCCCTTCTGCTTCGCCAGATCGCGCACCCCGATGTAGGCTTTCGTGATGGTCGCGTGCAGCTCGCGATTCACCTGCTCGTGCGTCCAGCGGTACTGCTGGAGATTCTGCGCCCATTCGTAGTAGCTGACGGTCACGCCGCCGGCGTTCGCGAGGAAATCGGGGATCACGGGGATGCCGCGCTCTTCGAGGATCAGGTCGGCCGTCGGCGTGGTGGGCTCGTTCGCACCTTCCACGACGACTCTGCAGTCGACGGTTCGCGCGTTGGCCTCCTTCGTGATGACGCCGCCGAGCGCGGCGGGGACGAGCCAGTCACAGGGGATGGTCCACAGCTGCTCGTTGCTGATCGCCGTGCCGGCGTTCCACTCCGACACGGGTTTCCGGGCGGCGGCGTGGGCCAAGAGCCCGGGAATGTCGAGACCGCTTTCATTCACGACCCCGCCGGATACGTCGGAGACGGCGATGACCTTCGCGCCCGCCTCTGCTTGCAGCAGCCGCGCGAGGTGCCCCCCGACGTTCCCAAACCCTTGGATGACGACGCGGCTCCCTTTGAGCGGAATGCCGAAATCATTCGAATATTCCGTCATCACGTACATGACGCCCCGACCGGTGGCCTCCTCGCGCCCCAGCGAGCCGCCGAGCGAGATGGGCTTCCCGGTCACGGCCGCGGGCGTGTAGCCGTGACGGCTGGAGTACTCGTCGAGGATCCAGGCCATGACCTGCGCGTTGGTGGCGACGTCGGGAGCGGGGATGTCCCGGTAGGGGCCGAGCACGATGGAGATGCGCTGCGTGAAGCGCCGGGTGAGACGTTCCAGCTCGAGCTTCGAGAGTCGCTTGGGATCTACCGCGACGCCCCCTTTCGCCCCGCCGAACGGGATTTCCATGAGCGCGGTCTTCCAGGTCATGATGGTCGCGAGCCCCAGCACCTCGTCGTGGTCCGCGTCGGGGTGGTAGCGGATGCCGCCCTTACAGGGGCCCCGAGCTCCGTTGTGCTGAATGCGATAGCCGGTGAACACCTCGATCCGCCCGTCGTCCATGCGCACCGGGACTTCGACCTGGACCTCGCGGAACGGCCGCATCAGGATGCGCCGCATGTAGTCATCGAGATTGATCAAGTTGGCGGCGCGCTCGAACTGGCTGTCGACGATCGATTTTCCCGTCATCGTGCGCGAGGTCAGGGGACCTCCTTCGTGTAGGGGCGCAGCATGCTGCGCCCCTACTCGCGGACGAGGCGGCGATTCGCCAGGCGGCCGGCCGGATGCTGCGCCTCGGACAGCGCGTGGGCGACGTTCGCCTGGCGGGTCCGCCGCCCGGCGGCGTCGGCGAGCACCCCGATCACGTCGGCGCCCGAGGCGGCTGGCTCGGGGAGATGTTCGAGCACGAACACGAGGCCGGTCGCGTGCTCCGCCACAGCGGCGGTCAAGGTGGACCATGCCGTGTCCGCGGGCTGAGGGCGCTGGGCCACCACCAACGGGCAGGCGGCCGGATCGAACCCGGTGCGCGTGACGAGCGGTGCTCCCAGCGTGTCCGCCATGGTGCGCCACACGGGTAGGGCGGGTCCGAGCGCGACGATCTGACCGAACCGCCATCCGGAATCCCGCGCCAGGTCGAGGAAGGCGGCGGCGAGACTTGCATCATCGGGCACCGCCGTGGCGTCGTCCGAGGCGAGCACCACGGTGCCGGTCTCGGCGAACCAGCGCTCGGCGGGGGTCAGTCCGTCCGGCCGGCGCGGGGCGTAGAACGCGTAGCGCCGGGTGGCGGCGATCTCGCGCTCCGCCGCGACGCGCTGCTCCGCGTGTTCGGCCGCTTGCGCGGCCCCCTCGTAGGCGACTTCCGCGGCCTGATAGCGCCCGGCGTCCCGCAGAATCCGTCCGCGCAGCCGCAACGTCTCGGTGTGGGGCTCGAGGCCGAACGCCCGGTCGAGCGCGAGCAGGGCGCGGTTGCGGTCGCCCAGGCGGAACGCGGCGTAGCCGAGCTCGTGCCACACGAGCGCGAGGTCGGGATCGAACTCGAGCGCCTGCTCCAGCGTGGCGAGGGCGTCGCGATAGCGCGTGAGCTCGATGAGCGCCGCGCCCTTGAGGGCCAGCGAGAACGCGGAATCGCCGAACTGCGCTCGTGCACCCTCGGCAAGCCGCAACGCGTCCTCGGCCCGCCCCTGACTGCGCAGCAGCTCGAAGCACTCCGCCCAGCCGGGTTTCAGGTCGGGATGCTCCGCCAGCAGGTCGCGGTAGGCCTTCTCGGCGTCGGCGACGCGCCCTTCGCGGACCAGATAGCGGGCGCGAGCCATCGCGCGCTCGCTCGGCGCGTCCGGGAACAACTCGTACGACGCGGTCGTCCGCATGGCGCGAATATAGCCGCTCTCCGGTCGCTGGCTAGGCGCGGGTCCCTGGACGTCCGGCGGTTTCGTCGTCTAGATTCTTCGCGCCATGGACGCGATGGACACCGACCGCCTGCTGCGAGAGCTCACCGACTTTCTGCGCATCCCATCCGTCTCGACGAGCGCGTCGCACAACGCCGACTGCCGGGCGGCCGCGGAGTGGGTCGCCGGCGAGCTGCGTCGGCTCGGCTGTCGCGAGGTACAGTTCCTGGCGAGCGGCACGCACCCGGTGGTGTGGGGCGTCGGGCCCGAGGTGCCTGGCGCACCGACGCTGCTCGTCTACGGCCACTACGACGTGCAACCTCCCGAGCCACTCGACGAGTGGACCACTCCGCCGTTCGAGCCGACGGTGCGGGACGGCAAGCTGTTCGCGCGCGGTGCCGCGGACGACAAGGGCCAGGTGTTCTGCCTGCTCAAGGCGATCGAGGGGCGGGGCGGCCGACCACCGGTGAATTTCCGCTTCCTCATCGAGGGGGAGGAGGAGTACGGTAGCCGCGTGTTGTTTGAGCTCTTGCGCCGCGAGCCCGAGCGCACGCGAGCCGACGCCGTGCTCATCGCCGACATGGCCTACATCGCACCGCGCTGGCCCGCGGTCTACACGACGCTGCGTGGGCTGTGCTATGCGGAGATCAGCGTGCGTACGGCGAAGTCGGACCTGCACTCGGGCGAGTTCGGTGGCGCGGCGCCCAACGCGCACGAAGAGCTCGCCCGCCTGCTCGGTCGACTGAAGACGCCCGACGGCAAGGTTCACGTCCCGGGCCTGTATGCGTCGGTCAAGCGTCCTTCCAAAGTCGAGCTCGCTACCTGGAAGCGCCTCCCTTTCCGGGAAGGCGAGTTCTTGAAGCACCGCGTCCAGGCGAAGGCGCTCACGGGGCTAAAGGCCTACTCCGTGCTCGAGCGCCTCTGGGCCCTCCCGACCTTCGAGATCCACGGGATCACCGGGGGCTTCACGGGGGACGGCGCCAAGACGGTGATCCCGGCGGAAGCCACGGCGAAAGTGAGTCTGCGCCTCGTGCCCGACCAGAAGCTCAAGACGGTGGAGCGCCAGCTCGTGGCGGCGGTCCGGCGGTTCGCGCCCAGGCACGTCCAGGCGAGCGTGACGTTCTTGCACGGTGCGGACCCGGCCACGGTGAAGGTGACGCACCGGGCGTTCCAGCTGCTCGATCAGGCGTTCCGCGAGGTGGTGGGGCGGGGGACCGTGCCCGCACGGGCCGGCGGCTCGATCCCGGTGGTCCCCGCGCTCGGGAAGGGCGGCGCCCCGGTCATCCTCACCGGGATCGGCCTCCCCGACGACCGGCTGCACGCGCCGAACGAGAAGCTCGACCTGAAGCAGTTGTGGGACGGCATCCGGGTGTTCGGCCGGTTTTACGAGCTGCTGGGCAGCATGGGAGTGGGCTAGCGGCGGAGCACTTGGCCTAGAAGCGGGAGGCCGTGAGCGTCACATCCGTCCCGGCCCAAGCGCGTGCAAAGCGGGCGTCCACGTCCGCCGCCTCGGCGCTCTTCCCCTGCGCGCGCAGCGCCTGTGCCAGCCCGAACAGCGACCAGCCGTTTTCCGGGAACCGCTTGAGGTCCTCGCGATACAGCCGCTCGGCCTCCACCGCGCGGCCCCCCCGGAGCAGTACCGCCGCCAGCGAGTGGCGGATCGGGTAATACCAGTCGGGCGGCTCGGTGTAGAGCTGGTCATCCTCGATCTTCATCGCCTCGCGGAAATGCGCAATGCCCTCCTCGAGCGCACCGCGCCGTGCCGCGATCTCGCCCAAGAGCGCGTGCGTCGCGATCTGTAAATTCGTGCCCGGCGTCGTCCACCCGGCAGCGGCGTAACCTCGCGTCCCGCTTATGGCGATCCGCTTCAGCGTGTCGAGCGCCGCCTGCGCTTCCGCGAACCGGCGGGTCGCCGCCAGCGCAACGCCGCGCGCGTACTGGACCATGCCCCGCGAGTACGCGAGGTCCACGGGTGGCAGCGGCATGGCGAGCAGCTCGTCCCAGCGGCCGAACGTCACGAGGGTCAGGTAGGTGTAGTGCAGATACGGCTCGAGGAACGGCACCTGCTTCGCGACCCTTGCGGGAGTCGTCGCCGCAGTCCGCTTCGCGGCCGCGATGGCCAGCGCGCTCTTGCCGGCGAGCGTCGCGGCGAACGCCAGGAAATGGTGGTTGTGCGGGTAGTAGGCGAGCGGATACAAGCCTTGCGGCTTCTGCCCCTCGATGAAGGCCTCATCGGCGTGGACTGCGTGCTCGTTGGCCGCGATGGCGTCGGCGTAGCGTCCCACCCGGATGTATATGTGGGCCGGCATGTGGACGAGATGCCCGGCGCCGGGCATGAGGGCCGCGAGCCGCTCGGCACACGGCACGGCCTTCTCCGGCGCCACGGCCTCGACCGCGTGGATGTAGTAGTGGCATGCACCGGGATGGCGCGGGTCGGACTGCAGCACGCGCTCGAGCTGAGCCACGATCTCGCGGGTCCCGGGATAGGGCTCGCCCGTCTTCTTGTTCCAGTAGTTCCACGGACGCTTATCCATCAGCGCCTCGGCGTACAGCGTCGCGGCGTCGAGGTCGTCGGGATACCGCCTCACGACCTCGCCCATGCTCGCCGCATAGGCCGAGTCGAGCGCCGCGCGATCGCCGGGCGGGATCGGGGGGACCGCGTACCGGTGCGCGAGCGCAGCGATGTAGGCCCGCTCCCGGGGGCTCGCGCCACGCTGGCGCGCGAGGGCCTGCACGAGGGCCTTGTATGCCGCAATCCCCGCGGCCGAGTCCATGCCGGCGTTGACGTGCGGGCCGTACGCGTAGGCTACGCCCCAGTAGCACATGGCGCAGTTCGGATCCAGCTGCGCGGCATGGTTGAAGGAGCGGATGGCCTCGCCGTGGTTGAAGCCGTACAGCAATCGCATGCCCTGGTCGAAGTAGCGCTGGGCCAGGGATACCGGCGTCGTGATCGGGACGTGATAGTCGCCGAGGTCGGTGTAGATGGGGACCGTGTCACGGGGCCCGGCCACCGCCGCCAGGATCACCAGCAGGGGATGTAGGTGCATGGACCTCCGCTAGACGCGCTTCTTGCTGAGACTCCGCAATCGGTTGATATCGTGTTGCGTGAGCCCCCGTCCCCCATACCGCTCTTCCCTCCACGGATCGCCCCGCATGTGGTAGCCGTTCTGCTCCCAGAAGCCGGGCACGTCTTGGTCGACCAGCGTGAACCCTCGTACCCACTTGGCGCTCTTCCAGAAATACAAGTGCGGCACCAGCAGTCGGGCGGGCCCGCCGTGCTCGGGCGTGAGCCACTCACCGTTCCACCGGAACGCGACCAGGTTGTCCGGGCGATCCAGATCCGTGAGCGGCAGGTTGGTCGTGAAGCCCTGCTCGGCGCTGACGAGGCAGTACTGTGCGTCGGGCTTCACCCCCGCGCGTCCCAGCAGGAGCGGTACGGCCACGCCCTCGAACGTGTTGTCGAGCCGGCTCCAGCGCGTGACGCAGTGGATGTCACAGCGCACCGACTTCCGCGACAGCTCGAGCAGCTCGTCGTAGGCAAGCGTGAACGGGCGGTCCACCAGCCCGGAGACGTCGAAGGTCCAGGTGCTTGTGTCGACCTTTGGGACGTCACCGTAGTGGAGCACCGGCCATTTGGTGGTCAGCACCTGGCCGGGTGGTAAACGACTAGTCATGACATCGTCGAGCAAAGGCGTCGCGCGAATACGTCGCGCAGAATCGTCACGCGAGACCGTGGCACGTTTTTCGTTCGACGCCGTCAGCTTGACGCCACGTGAGCAGCAGCTGGATGTCGTCGAGCAACTCTGTCTCGACGCCGAATGCCTGCGCGAACCCCCGAATCACCGCCGCGACGGTCTCGTCCCAAAGCTCCTGCTCCCTGCTCCCTGCTCCCAGCTCCCGATCGACCGACGTCATCTCCACGCCCGGGATGCCGCACGGCACGATGCGCCCGAACTGGGAGAGGTCGGTGGTGACGTTGAGCGCGAACCCATGCCACGTGACCCATTGCTTCACGTGGATGCCGATGCTCGCGATCTTCCGGCTCCCCCCCCTGGTCCACACGCCGGTGTAACCGGGGTTCCGCCCGGCGGGTACTCCGAGCGCGGCGAGCGCGTCGATGAGCGCTTGCTCCAGGGTGCGAAGGTACCAGTGCAGATCGGGCGTGTGGCGGGTCAGGTCGATGATGGGGTAGCCGACGAGCTGGCCGGGGCCGTGGAACGTCACGTCCCCGCCGCGCTCGATCTCGAACACCTCGATGCCGTCGCGGCTGAGGAGATGACCCGCGTGGGAGTTGCGGCCCAACGTCACCACCGCGGGATGCTCGAGCAGGAGCAGCACGTCGTTCGCCAGGCGGCCGTCGATGCGCGCCTGGGCGAGGGAGCGCTGCCACTCGAGCGCCTCGGCGTACGGGACGACGCCCGCCTGCGCGACCACCAGCACACGCCTGGTCACGACCCGTCTCCCATGACCCGTCCCTCGTCCCCCGCCGTCGCACCCGCGATCGCCCAGCGGCTCGCGGCCGTACCGATTACGGCGCTCAGCACGCCCCAGGCGATCAGGCCGGGAGACCCGAGCAGCCGGTCGGCCACGGCGGCGAGGAATCCCACGAGCAGCGCCCCCACCGTGGAGAGCACGCCGATCACGCCGCTCTGCCACAGGTTCTCCAACGGCCGGCTGCGGCGCCAGCCGAACATGCCGGCCACCGCGACTCCTGCGAGCAATCCGGCGAGCAGCGGGTCGCCCGCCGCGTCACGGTAGCGGTCGGGGTCGAGCCGGCCCTGCAGCAGCTTCACGAGCAGCTGCGCGAGCGTGATGGTGGCGCCCCCCAGCCCCGCACCGCAGGCGAGCGCGCCGAGCCCGATGGCCAGTGGGTCCCTGCGGACCTCGGTCACATATGCACCACGCGCCCGAGCGAGTCGAGCGCCGCTTCGGCAATCGCCTCGGACATGGTCGGGTGCGCGTGAATTGCCAGCTCGACCTCTTCCACGGTGTACTCGTTCTCCCGCGCCACCGCCAGCTCGTGGATGATCTCGGACGCGTGCCCGCCCACGATATGGGCGCCCACGATCTCGCCGTACTGCTTGTCGCGGAGGATCTTCACGAACCCCTCGGTCTCGCCCGTGCCGCGCGCGCGGCCGTTCGCCGAGAACGGAAACCGCCCCGCCACGTAGTCGAGCTTCCGCTCCTTGCACTGGTCCTCGGTGAGCCCGATGCTGGCCACCTCGGGGTGGCAGTACGTCACGCTGGGGACATTGTCGTACTTGATCGCGTGTGGTTTCTTGCCGGCGAGCAGCTCGGTGACGTACACACCCTCCCGGGAGCCTTTGTGGGCGAGCATCGGCGGCCCCGCCACGTCGCCGATCGCGTAGTAGCCCGGCGCCGTGGTCTGCAGGCTCGGATCGACCTTGATGAAGCCGCGGTCGCTCAGTTGCACGCCGCACTCCGCGAGACCGATGTTCTCCGTGTTCACCGCGCGACCCGCGGCCATCAGCACCGTCGCGACCTCGATTTTCTGCGCCGCGCCGTTCGCTTCGACCTCGAGGGTCACCTTGTCCTTCGCCGGGGTGCCTTTCTTCACCTTGGCGCCGGCGAGCACCTCGATGCCCCGCTTCTTGTAGCTCTTCGCGAGGGCGTCCGATGCCTCGGCGTCCTCGAGCGGCAGGATCCGGGGGAGCGCTTCGATCAGAGTCACCTTGGTCCCGAAGGCCTGGAAGATGTCGGCGAACTCCATCCCGACCGCGCCCGCGCCGATGATCGCCATCGACGCGGGAGCCTTTTCGAGGAACAGCGCCTCGTCGGACGAGATCACCGTGGTCTTGTTGATCTCGAGCCCGATCTGCGGCAGGCCTTTCACCCGCGATCCCGTGGCAATGATCACGGCCTTCTTCGCTTCGTACACGTCGTTCCCGACCTTGACCTTGCGGCCGGGTTGGAGCACTCCGGCGCCCTTCGCGACCGTGACCTTGTTCTTCTTCATCAGGAACTCGACGCCCTTCGAGTTCTGGTCGCTCACGCGGCGCGAGCGCTGCATGGCGACACCGTAGTCGGTCTTCACGGCGCCGGCCTCGACGCCGAACTCCTTGGCTTCGCGCAGCAGGGTCGCGATGTAGGCGGAGTGGAGCAGGGCCTTCGTGGGGATGCAGCCGATGTTGACGCACACCCCGCCGAGCTTCTCCTTCTCGATCACCGCGGTGCTCAAGCCGAGCTGGGCGGAGCGGATCGCGGCGACGTAGCCGGCGGGACCCCCACCCAGGATGATCACGTCAAATTGATTCGCCAAAAGCCCCCCTCCCCCAATGCGGAGTGCGGAATGTGGAATGCGGAATGTCAGTGCTGGGGTCGAACCCCGAGATCATGCTTCGACGCCGGCCCCTCAATTCCGCATTCCGCACTCCGCATTCCGCATTTCATAAGAGCATCGCCAGCGGGTTCTCCAGCATCTGTTTGAGCGTCTTGAGGAACGCCGCCCCCGTCGCGCCGTCGATCACCCGGTGGTCGCAGCTCATGGTGATCCGCATGCGGCGCCGCGCCGTGAGCTGACCGTCCACGACCACTGGCTTCTGGACGATCGAGCCGACGGCGATGATCCCGGCCTCCGGCGGATTGATCACCGCGGTGAACTGGTCGATGTCGAACATCCCCAGGTTCGACACGGAGAACGTCGACCCGGTGTAGTCGGTCGGCTGCAGCCGGCGACTGCGGGCCTTCTCGGCGAGCTCCTTCGCCTCCCGGCCGATGTCGGCGAGCGGCTTCATGTCCGCGTTGCGGATCACGGGCGTGATGAGCCCGTCCTCCACCGCCACCGCCATCCCAATATGCACCTCGCGCCAGTAGCGGATGTGGTCCTCTTGGAACCAGGCGTTGCAGGCCGGATGCTTGGTGAGCGCGTGCGCGGTCGCCTTGATGATGATGTCGTTGAACGAGACCTTGCCCTGGTCGCCGAGCTGCTTGTTCAGGGCGTCGCGTGCCTCGCTCGCCCGCTCCATGTCCACTTCGGTCGTGAGGAAGAAGTGGGGAATGGGGCCGAGCGACGCCGCCAGCCGTTTGGCGATGGTCTTACGGATCTGGGTGAGAGGGACGTCTTGGTACGCTGCCCCCGTGCGCTCGGGAAACGGGACACGGGAAACGGGAGACGGAACGGCGGCTCCCGCGGCCGAAGCCACTGGCGCGCCTTGGCTGGGCGTGCGCTCGAGGTCTTTCTTGACCACCCGGCCACCCGGCCCGGAGCCCGTCACGAGCTGCAGGTCTACGCCTGCCTCCTTCGCGATCCGCCGTGCGAGCGGGGAAGCTTTCACACGGGTGGCATCTGCCGGAGCAGCCGCCGGCAGCGGGGCGACAGCCACCGGTGCAGGCGCAGTCACCGTCACCACGTTTCCCGTGTCCCGTTTCCCGCTGCCCGACGTCACAGGGGGGGGCGCGTTGACGGATGGGCCGACGCTCTCCCCCGGCGCGGCGATGACCGCGACCACACTCCCGACCGCAACGGTCTGGCCCTCGGCGGCGGCGACCTGACGCAGCACGCCGTCCGCGCGAGCCACCAAATCCATCACGGCCTTGTCGGTCTCGACCTCGGCCAGCGTCTCGCCCGCCTTCACCGGGTCCCCGTCCCGCTTGTGCCATTTCACCACGCGCCCCTCCTCCATCGTCGGGGAGAGCGCTTCCATATAGACGTTGGTGGCCACGGTCAGTCGAGGTAGAGGACGCGGCGTGCCGCCGCGACCACCCGGTCGGGGGAGGGCTTCGCGAGCCGCTCGAGCTGCTTGTTGTAGGGCATCGGGACATCGGCCTGCGTGACCCGCAGCACCGGCGCGTCCAGCTGGTCGAAGGCCCCGCGCTGGATGACGTCCACCACCTGCGCGCCGATCCCGGCGTGAGGCCAGCCTTCTTCGATCACGACCGCGCGGTTGGTGCGCGCGACCGAGCCGACGATCGCCTCCTCGTCGAGCGGGCGCAGCGATCGCAGGTCGAGCACTTCGGCCGAGACGCCTTCGTGCTCGGCCAGCTGCTCGGCGGCCTTGAGGGCCACGGCGACGGTTTTCGAGTGGCAGACGAACGTGACGTCGCGCCCCGGCCGCTTGACGTCCGCCCGGCCGATCGGGACGATGTGCTCCCCCTCCGGTACAGCACCCTTGAGGTTGTACAGCATCTCGCCTTCGAGCACGATCACGGGGTTGTTGTCCCGGATCGCCGCTTTGAGGAGGCCCTTCGCGTCCGCGGGTGTCGCGGGCGCCACGACCTTCAGACCCGGGATGTGTGACAGCCAGGAGTCCCACGCCTGCGAGTGCTGCGCCGCGAGCTGCAGCGCGGCGCCGTTCGGGCCCCGAAACACGATCGGGATCGGGATCTGGCCGCCCGACTCGTACAGGATCTTCGCGGCGGAGTTGACGATCTGATCGAGGGCGAGCACCGCGAAATTCCACGTCATGAACTCGATCACCGGGCGCAGGCCCGCCATGGCGGCGCCCACGCCGATACCGGCGAACCCCAGCTCGGCGATCGGTGTGTCCACGATCCGCATCGGCCCGAACTCCTCCAGCAGGCCGCGGCTCACCTTGTAGGCGCCTTGGTAGACCCCGACCTCCTCACCCATGAGGAACACGTTGGGGTCGCGCTGCATCTCCTCGCGCAGCGCCTGGTTGAGGGCGTCGCGGTAGGTGAGCGTCGCCATCAATCGGCCAGCACGTGGGTGGTGAGCTCGGCGGGATCGGGATCGGGGCTCCGATCGGCGAAGCGGACCGCTTCCTCGGCCTCCGCGCGCACCTCGGCATCGAGGGCGTCCAGCCCCGCCTGATCCAGCACGCCCTCCTCCTTGAGCTTCCCGGCGAGTTGGGAGATCGGGTCGCGCTTGCGCTGCTCCTCGACTTCTTCTTTGGTGCGGTACACGCCGTGCAACGGGTCGGACATCGAGTGGCCCATGAAACGGTAGGTCCGAACCTCGAGCAGGGTCGGGCGGCCGCCCTTGCGCCCGCGCTCGGCGGCGCGCCGGGTCGCCTCGTATACCGCGAGCACGTCCATGCCGTTCACCAGCTCCGCCGCCATGTCGTAGCTGCAGGCGTGCTCCACGACGTCGGTGACGGCCGCCACGCGCTCGAACGCCGTGCCCATGCCGTAGCGGTTGTTCTCGCACAAAAAGATCACCGGCAGCTTGTAGACGGAGGCCATGTTCAACGTCTCGTGGAAGGCGCCGATGTTGACCGCTGCCTCGCCGAAGTAGCAGATGCAGACCTGGTCGCCTCCCTTGTAGCGGATCGCGAAACCGAGGCCGGCGGCGAGCGGGATGTGGCCGCCGACGATCCCGTGACCGCCCATGAACCGCCGCCCGGCGTCGAACAGGTGCATCGAGCCACCCTTCCCCTTCGAGCAACCCGTCGCCTTGCCGAATAGCTCGGCCATGACCGCGTTCGCCGGCACGCCCCGCGCCAGCGCCTGCCCGTGCTCGCGGTAGGAGGAAATCACGTAGTCGTCGTCGCGCAGTGCGGAGAGCGCGCCGACCGCCACCGCCTCCTGGCCGATGTAGAGATGACAGAAGCCGCCGATCTTGCCCAAGGCGTACGCTTCGGCGGCCTTCTCTTCGAAATGGCGGATCAGGAGCATCTGACGCAGCATGCGCCGCTCCAGCTCGCGTTGGGCGGGCGCGTCGGTGGTCTGGGCGGTAGCCGTGGCCATGGCGATCGGTGAGCGGTCTAGCGAGTGGCGGTCGCTCGCGCCACCTGCTCCCACGCGTGGTAGCTCGAGCGCACCAGCGGGCCGGCTTCCACGTGACGATAGCCCATCTCGAGGCCGTGGCGGCGGAGCGCAGCAAACTCGTCGGGCGTGTAGTAGCGCGCGATCGGGAGATGCTGGCTCGAAGGACGGAGGTACTGGCCGATGGTCAGGATGTCCACGTCCTGCGCGCGCAGGTCCCGCATCGCGACCAGCAGCTCGTCCCAGTCCTCACCGAGCCCGCAGATGATCCCCGACTTCGTGAGCGTGTCGGGATCCATCGCCTTGGCCCGTCTCAGCAGCTCGAGCGCCCGGGGATAACGGCCGCCGGGTCTCGCCAGCCGGTACAGTCGCTCAATGGTCTCCAGGTTGTGGTTCACGATATCGGGCTTGGCGTCCACCACGATACGCAGCGCCCGCTCGCTCCCCTTGAAGTCTGGAATCAACACCTCGACCGATGTTCCGGGCCGCCGCCGGCGGATCTCGGCGATGGCCGCCGCGAACATCTCGGCGCCGCCATTCGGCAGATCGTCCCGGTCAACGCTGGTGATGACGACGTGCCGGAGCTCCATCTGTTCCACTGCGGCGCCGAGCCGGGCGGGCTCGTCCGTGTCGAGGGGAGCCGGCGTCCCGTGCGCGACCGCGCAATAGGCGCAATTCCGCGTGCACACGTCCCCCAGGATCATGAACGTGGCGGCGCGGTGCTCCCAACACTCCCCGATGTTGGGACAATGGGCTTCCTCGCACACCGTGTGGAGCTTCAAGTCCCGCATCAGGTGTTTCAGGGCCAGGTAGTTGGGTCCGCCGGGCGCCGGGACCTTGAGCCAGGATGGCTTACGCTCGATGGTGTGGGCAGGACGCTGGCGGTTCAGTTGGACGAGAGGAGGGCTGGCCATAACTATGGCCAAAATAGCGGGTTCACGAAGGGCAGGGTAGCCGCAGGGCGACAATTTCAACCGTGCGGTTGATCTGGCCCGGCCTAGTGAGCGCGCTGACCTCGTCGCTTGGTGAGCTTCTGGGCGAGCGTTTGCAGCGCTTCGACCGTTGCGGCCCCGGCGATGGTGATGGCGAGATCTAACGGTCCGAAGCCGTAACCGGGCCTCCCCGCCTTCCCCTCCCGGCGGGCGTCCAAGGCTTCGAGCATCTCCCAGCTCGCGGCGACCGTGGCGGTCAGCGCCACCCGCTTCCACGCGTGGTTGCGGAACGGCTTCGCGACCCAGGGCCCACGCGCCAACAGGTCGAGGGCGACACCCGCGGCGAAATGCTGCACCTTGTCGGGGCAGGTGACGCATCGGTCCGGGTCCAGCCATTGCGCGGACGCGGGTGGACCCGTCGCCAAGAACGCCACCGCGACGATGCCCACTCCCTTGCTCGTGGCACACCATATGGTGTGCGGTGTCATGGATCCACTCCGAGGCTCGTGTGCGGAGTCATACGTTACGGAGGGTGGTGGGTCCGTCGGTGATGCTTCTCACGACGTAGCGTCGACGCAGCACTCAGCTGGATTCGGGCTCCCGACCAAGTTTTTTCCTGATGCGCTCGAGCTCCTCCTCGAGCAGCGGGTCCGAGCTGAGGGTACCGTCTGCGATCTCGGCGATCTCCTCGGCCTCCTTCCAGTGGCGCTCCAGATCTTCGACCTCCGCGCGCTCGTCCACGGCCATTTCGAGCGCGAGGCGCCGTTCCACGCCGAGGCTGCGCAGGGTGAGTTCGCGACGGGCCACGTCGTTGATGAGCCGGTCGGGCCCGCCGGCGCTTTCGACCAGCCGGGCGGCGTCCTCGACGCGTTGCCGGCTTCCGCGAGCGAGCGCGAGATACGTGAGCCCCTGGCGCAGCGCGGCCTGCGCGTCGCGGCCCACCAGCATCGCCCCTTCAGTGCGGCAGGTGGGGCAGCTCAAGATCAGAGCGACGTCAGCCTGCGCCTGCCGCACGACACGCGCGTAGGCCACATGCTTGGCCTGCAGGTGCAGCACGCTCCCGCAGCGCTCGCAAATCGGGGGCTCGACGAGGCTCACCCGGCGCCGGCCGATGATGCCGGTGTACATCATCCGCGCGAGGTTGGGCATGTTCCACACGAACACGCCCAGCGAGCCGCCCGCCGCCACGTTGACGGCGACCGCGAGGCCGACGGCGGCGACCGTGACGGGCACCACGAACTTGAGCTGCTCGCGGCGCCGCGCCCTGAGCCGCTCGCCGTAGCGCCACGTCGCGAACTCCATGCGCCGCGGCTTCCCGACTCGCACCAGGTCGTAGGTCTGCCACCGGATCAAGGCGACGTGTTCGGTGGCCGCGGCCACGCGGCCCTCGCCCGCGGCGCGGGCCAGCGCCTCGATCTGTTCCAGGCGATCGTCGAGCGGAGCCAGATTCCAGCGCGAGCACTTCGGGCAAATCACCCAGAGGCGACCCTTCCACTCGTCAAACGCGAGCCGCCGGCCGACGCCGAGCCCTGAGGGGCCGCCGTCGCCGTCGAGCTTGCCGTTGCAGAAGGCGCAGGTGCGATACATGAACGTCTGGGAGCGGGGAGCAGGGAGCAGGGAGCGGTACCCTTTGACCTGCTCCCCGCTCCCTGCTCCCTCTCGTTAGCGGAATCTATCCACGCGCAACGGCGCGATGTCCACGTCCGGCACTCCGGTGGTGAGCAAGTCCGCCGTGATCTCACCCGTCAACGCCGCGAGCAGGATGCCGTTCCGTCCGTGCCCCGTCGCGTACCACAGTCGCTCCACGTCGGGGTCCCGGCCGAGGATGGGCCGTCCGTCGGGAGTTGCGGGACGGAGTCCGGCCCACATGCGCTGCACCGGCTGCGTCATGAGGGCCGGCAGCAGCCGTACGGCGCCGCGGAAGATCTGGGCGAGCCCCTCGTTCGTGACCCGTGCGTCGTACCCGGCCCGCTCCATCGTGCTGCCGAGGACGGCGTCAGCGCCGCGGGCCAGGACGTAGCCGCGGTCGTGGTAGAGAATCGCGGGCGGGCAGCCATCGGGCCAGGCGGTGGCGGCCATCTGGCCGCGCAGCGGCTCGACCGGCAGGGGGTGCGGCAGCCCGCGGACTTGCGGGGACCACACGCCTGCGGCGAGCACGGCGTGCTCGACCGGGGTGGTACCCCGGGCAGTCACGACCCCGGTCACGCGGTCCTGCGTGATCGCGAGCGCTTCGACCTTCTCGGCGTGGAGGGTGGCGCCCAACCGGCGCGCGTCCGCGAGGCAGGCGCGCGTCAGCGCCTGCGGGTCCAGCGCGCCGTCTTCGGGGGCGAGGAGCGCGCCCTGGCCCTCGGGTGCGGCGCCCGGCCAGCGCTCGCGCACCTCGTCGCCGTCCAGCCAGTCGCAGCGGAGGCCGGCTTGCCGCTGCCGGGCCACTTCCTCCTTGAGGCGGTCGGCCGCCGACTCGTCGAACGCCACGGCGGCGATCCCCGAGCGCCAGAACCCGATGTCGATGCCGGTAGTTTCCCGAAGGGCGGGGGCGAGCGGCTCGTACAGATCGCGGGCGCGCACCGAGAGGGCGACCAGCACGTCGTCACCGGGCTCGATTTGGGCCGCCAGCATGCCGGCGGACGCTGGCGACGCGGCGGCGGAGTCGGGGCCCGGCTCGAAGATGGCGACTTCCAGCCCGCGCAGGGCCGCCGCGCGGGCGCACGCCGCCCCCACCGCACCGCCGCCCACGATCGCGACATCGACGGCCTTCACCGCCTAGCGCCCTCCTGAAACCTGCTGCTACATTGCGACGTACGGCCCGAGTGTCGGGCCACACGGAGGAATCCGCCCATGTTCCGCAGCATTCTCGGCTTCGCTATTCTCGCTGCCCTGGCGTTCGTCGCGCTCAACATCTTCTTCGGCATCCTCGGTGGCCTGGTGGGACTAGCCCTGTGGATCTTGAAGCTCGCCGCCATAGGGTTCATCCTCTATTTCGTGCTGCGGCTCATCAGCCCCAGCACGGCGGACAAGATCCGCGAGATGATCAAGGGCCGCCCGGCGGACGCCTAGCAGCACCCAAGCACAGCGGGGTTTCCCGGGTCACTGTCGCGGCCGCGACGGTGACTCGCCTGCCGTATCCGATTCGAGCTCGCGCAGCACCGCCCAGGCGAGGAGCGGGATCAGAATCTCGTGGTGTCCGGTGAGCTGGATCCCGCGACCGCCGGCGAGCGTCGGGCGCTCGACGACGTTCACCCGCGGCCGGTAGTGGCGCTGCATGTCGCAGTCGCAGGCGGTGAACCCGGTCGGCTTGCCGCCCCCCAGGTTGCGCGCGACGGTGAGGGCCTTGAGGAACACCTCGGGCATCACCACCGCGCTGCCGACATTGAGGACGACGCCGCCGTCATGGAGCGCGGGGAGCGACGCGGCGAGGCGCTTGAAGTCGCGGTGGCTCGTGGCGCCGAGCGCGGCGCCGTCCGCCGCGGGGTGCTGATGGATGATGTCGGCGCCGAGCGTGGCGTGCACGGTGACGGGGATGGGCCGCTCGGCGGCGGCGAGCAGGACGGAGACGTCGCGGGCCGCGAGCTGGGGGCGACGCGCGAGGTGGTCGGCGAGCGCCTCGCCCATGCCTTTGCCGGCGCGCGCCCCGTCGGCGATGGCGGCGTTCATCTCGCGGCCGGTTTCCTCCGCCATGCCGAACGTGCCGTCCGCCAGCCCCGCGGCGACGTCCTCGCTCGTTCCCCCATAGGCGTGGGTGATGACGCCGCGGTGGATGAGCTCGCGGAGCAGCGGTCCCAGGCCGACCTTGATGACGTGCCCCCCGAGCATAGCGACGACGCCGCGGCGGCCCGCGGCCTTCACCAGCTGCCGGGCGACGCTGCGGAGATCCTTCGCGGCGAGGATGTCGGGGAGCGAATCCCAGAAGGCGGTGAAGCTCGCATCGCCGCCGGGCGGATGCGCGAGGAGGGAGGGGTCGACTTTGTTGGGGCGCTGCGCGATGGGGACCGTCTTCAGCCGGGAAAAGTCCGCCTCGCGGTAGTGGGTCATGGGTGCTCCGGAGGGGAGGCGGCGTTCTCCTTGATTGAATCGATCTGCTTGAGCTTGAGCGTCACCTGGCCGAACGAGAACTTCGATTGCAGCGCGAGCATGATGCGCAGGCTGTCGTCCGAGAGCCACATCCGCGCGTCGGCTTTCTCGGCGAAGATACCGCCCCCGTTCGGGATGCGTGGGCGCACGACGATCGCGTCCCACTTCTTCCCGGCCACGCCCACGCGCTCGCGCTTCAGCACCTCGACGATCACCGGATTGCGCTCGGGGCGGAAGTAGCGGCGGTACTCGTAGCGCTTCCCGACTTCGAGGGGCACGGTGCGGATCCAGTAGAGGAAGGCGGCGTCGTCCAGCGGGTCCGCCACCGTCGCGACCGTCGTGTCGCGCCCGGCTTCACGGTAGAACCCCGAGTCCGGGTAGATCTCGAATTTCCGCTCCCACGCCTTGCCTCTTTCCTCCGTCTGATTCAAGAAGCGGCGCGAGCGGAAGTCGTGACGGCCCACCCACGACTCGAGGTTCTGGTGGATGTGGTACCACAGCGCGCCGCCGTCGATCAGGAACACGAAATGGACCGCTTCCACCCCGCGGATCGTGTCGATCCCGGCGACTTGCATCGTGGCCGTGCCGACGCTGAAGGGGCCGTATCGCGCCCCGTAAACCAGCCGCTCGCCGACCAGGAAGGGCACCGCCACGGGGGGCGTGACGATCGCCATGGCCGCCATGGATGGGACGCCGGCCGAATCGGCCCGGGTCGAATCCGTCCGGGAGGCGGTGTCCGACTGCGCGTGCAACCCGACCGCGATGAGGAGCAGCGCCACCACGGTGCGGGCCGCGCGGATGACCGAGCGGGCCCGCCACGCCTCCAGCAGCTGGCGCCACGGCCTCACGCGCGACGGGCGCTGCACCAGGTCGTAGCGCGCCGCCGCGGGGACGGCGTCGAGCCTGCGGGCGTGCGGCGCCAGGCGCGCGACCAGCTCCGCGCTCGCGCACCAGCCTTCGGTCTGGAGGAACTGCGTCGTGTCGCGGCGCAGCGCCTGCCGCAGCACGATCAGCCGCAAGGCGAGGAACCCTGACACCGTGTCGCGCAGCCCGGCGACACGCAGCAGCCGGGGGGTCCAGCGGCGGGCGAGCCCCAGGGCCCGCGAGACTCGCCCCCGCTGCTCCACCAGCTCGGCGACCACGAGGTCCGCTCCCGATTCCAGATGCTTCACCATGTCTTCCATGCTCTCGGGGGAGTGGACGAAGTCGGCGTGGAGCGTGATGGCGCAGTCTCGCTTCGGCCGGTCGGTCCGTTGCAGCGCGAGACGCAGCAGCTCCTCGAGACTGCGCGCGTACCCCCGGCGCTCGCGGTGCGCCACGATCGTCATCGGCAGCACCTTAGCGTACGACGCCAACACCTCGCGCGTGTGATCCGTCGATGCGTCGTCCAGGACCAGCAGCTGGTATTCCCGCGGGAACGCCGTGAACACCTGGCGCACCTTCCACAGCACGAGGCCGGCCGTGCGGGCCTCATTGTGCACCGGAACGCAGACGTAGATCATGGCCCTGCAATCTAGACGAGCGACCGATACACGGCCAAGACGCCGGCGGCCATGGCGGAGGCCGTGCACTGCGCAGGCAGGGGAACGGGGGAGGGGTGATCCAGCGCATCAATCACTCTCCGTGCGAGGGCGTCGGCGTCCCCCACAGGCACGAGCCACCGGGGGGGGAGGATCTCGGCCAGCCCGCCACCGGCCGTGGCGACCACCGGTTTGCCCAGCGCCAGCGCGTGGAGCACCACCGTGCCCAGGCCCTCGGCCCGCGAGGACATCACGACGACATCGCTCTCGCGCAGCAACGCGTCCGCTCGCGGGACATGGCCGAGCAGGTGCACGCGGTCGGAGAGGTCGAGCTTCCCCACCTCCACAGCGAGGGCGCGGCGCTCCGGGCCGTCACCCGCGATCACCCAATGGAGATCGGGCCGGGCCCCCCGCGCGGCGTGCGCGGCGTGAATCAGGGTCCGTTGATCCTTCGCGCGCTCGAGCGCGGCGACGTTGGTGACCACAGGAGTGCCGGGCGGGAGGCCGAGCGTCGCGCGAATGCCGAACGACGGTCCTGCGGCGTGTCGCACCTCATCCGCATCGATGCCGTCGTGCACGACCACGATGTCGCCCGGAGGGAACCCGGCCGCGACCAGCGTCGACCGGACAGCCGCCGAGACTGCCACCACGACATCCGCCTGGTGCAGCGTGCTCCGGGAGCGCACGGGGAACACGACCCGGCGCGTCGCCACGATGCGCGGCGCGGACCCTGCGAGGTGGAGGAAGCGGCGGGCCCAGACCGCGAGCGTGACGGCGTGGCCGTTGTGTGCGTGGATGAGATCCGGGGGCCAGGCCAGGGCTTCGACGACGAGACGCCACCAGGCCCGTGGGTCGAGCCCGAGGGCCCAGGGGATCTCGCGGACCGCCACACCCTCGGCCGTGGCCCGGTGCGCCAGCTCGCTGCCTCGCCGCGTGACGAGCCGTTGCTCGATGCCAGACTCCCCGGCCAGCTCGCGGGCCAGGAGACGGACCTGGTTCTGACCGCCCCGGAATTCCCGGCCGGAGTCGACGTGGAGGACGCGCACGCCCGCCCTCAGGCCGGCTGCTTCGCGGCGTGGCCGAGGGCGGCGCGCAGCTCGGCCAGCGTGAACGGCTTGTGCAGATAAGGCCGGCCGAGCGCTTCGAGGAACTGCAGGGTGTCGCCGCGCACCGTGTCGCCGGTGGCGAAAATGATCCGTTCGGCGACCCGCGGGTCCTGGCGGACGAGCTTGGTGTACATCTCGCGCCCGGAGAGGTGCGGCATCCGCAGGTCGCAGATGATCACGTCGAACGGGCCGGCCAGAGCGCGCTCGAGCGCGTAGGTACCGTCGCTCGCCACCTCGACGGTGTGGCCCCAGCTCTCGAGGGTGGCCCGCATGTAATGCAGGATGTGCGGTTCGTCGTCCACGACCAGGATGCTGAGCGGCTTCGACTCGCCGGGCGGCACCGGCGCGGCCTCGGCGCGCGCGGCGCGCGCGCCGATCGGCAGCTCCAGAGTGAAGGTCGCCCCGCCGCCCGGCCGCGTGTCGAGGGTGATGCGCCCACCGTGCTCCTTCATGATCCCCTGGCAGATGGAGAGCCCCAGTCCCGTACCCTCGCCCTCCCGCTTGGTCGTGAAGAACGGCTCGAACACGCGGGCGGCGACGTCCTCGCTCATACCGGGGCCGGAGTCCGTGACGCTCACCGCGATGCTGTCGCGCACGTGACGCGCCGTGATCCAGATCCGGCCGGACGGCGCATCGCTGGCAATCGCCTGGCAGGCGTTGTTGATCACGTTCACGAACACCTGTTTGATCTGGTTCGCGTTCACCTCGACGTCGGGAAGCCCGGGCTCGACGTCCACGGTGGCCTCGACTTTGTGCGCCATCAGCTGATTGCGCAGCAGGGCGAGGGTCGAGTCCAGGAGCGCCCGAATCGGCTGCCGCGTGCGCTCTCCCTCCTGGCTGCGGGCGAAGGACAACAGGTTCTTGACGATCGTCGCGGCCCGCTCGGCCTCCTGGCGGATCACCTGGAGCGGCTCCTGGAGCGAGGGCGGGACGTCGCCCGCCTCGGCGAGGAAGTCGCTGAAGCCCACGACGGAGGCGAGGGGGTTGTTCAGGTCGTGCGCCACCCCGGCGATCAGTTGACCGATCGCGGACATTTTCTCAGACTGTATGAGCTGTTCCTGCAGCCGGCGCCGGTCGGTCTGGTCCTCGAACACGAGGACCGCCGAGCCCGACTCGGCCATGGGGATGGCGGTCAGGAGCAGCACGCGCTCGCCGGCGCGGATCTCCACCGTGCTCGCCGACGGCTCGGCGATAGCGCGCGCCACGGGGTCCGACCAGGCGGGCGGCAGGAGGCCGAGCCACGGCCGGCCGGGGATCGCGGTGACGGCGGTCTGGATCAGGTCGGCGAACACCCGGTTGGCGCGGCGCACGGTTCCGTGTGCGTCCACGATGCAGATTGCCTGGGAGATGGCGTCGACGGTCTTCTCCCACTCGCGCTTCGCAGAAGAGAGGAGCTCGACCAGGCGGGCATTCTCGAGCGCGATCGCAGCCTGGGCGAGCACGGCGGAGACGAGCGTCAGCTCGGCCTTCCCCAGCACGCTGGACCGCTCGCTCGACAGGGAGACGGCGCCCATCGTGCGGCCGGCGGCGACGAGGGGCGCGCCGAGCCAGGAGCCGGGGGAAGGCGCGTCGTCGGGCAGAGCCGCCCCGCGCCGGCGGGCCTCTTCGCGTACGTCCCTGGGGAAGGCGAGCGGCCCGCGCCGCAATGCGAGCTGGAGCAGAGGGTCGTCGGTGCGCGCCGGAACGGGGTGCGTGTCGTAGGTCACCGCCAGCCGGTTCGACTCGGCGTCAAGTAGTATGACCGAGAGCCGGTCAGGCTTGAGCAGCTCGGCGAGCGCGCGCGCCACCAGCTCGATGACGGTGGCCGGCCGGAAGGCCCCCGCCAGCTCCTGGGCGAGCGTCGTCAGGCGCGCCAGCAACTCCGGCGTCGGTCGGGGGGTAGGAGCGCTAGAGGGAGGTTTCGGCATGATTCTGGCCAACGTCCGCGGTCGCCTGCGCGCACAGGACTTCCTGCTCGTCGCGCTCGCCTTGGCGCGCGGTGACGCCGCGCGCCGCGCGCGTTACGAGCGAGTGCTCCTCGAGGAGGGACCGGACGAGCTGCTCGACGAGCCCGACCTGCTCGCCGCCCTGCTGGCACTGCGCACGCTCATCGTCCCGTCCCCGGCGCTCTTCACCTACGTGGCGGTGCGCCACACGTTGCGCGCCGCCGGCGTCGACGACCGCGCGCTGGCCGACTACCTGGCCGCCCTGCTGCTCGAGTTCGGCGATCACGACCGGAGCGTCCGCATCCGCCGCACCGACGACGAGACCTACCATTATCTGGTCGACATGGTGGAGGACCTCATGGGGCTCGACGACGCCGGGGAACGGGCCTTTTTGCTGCGCGCGCATCTCGGCAACTACAGCCTCTGGCTCGCCGGGCTGTTTCCGGACTACATCGCCGCCCGGCGCTCCCGCAAGGGCGGGCCCGACCTGCCGTACTACGACGAGCTGGGCCGGCAGGGCTTTCGGCTCGCCGCGGAGCACCGGCTCGCCGAGCACCTCGGCGTCGCCACCATCTATCGCGCCGCCGCCGAGCGGTTCCCCACCCTGCGGGTGGCGTTCAATCGGCTGAGCGACCGCGTGTTCTTCCCGACCGTGTCGACTCCCGAGAAGATACTGCGAAACCTGTGAGCGGTGAGCGGTGAGCGGACCGGCGTCACCGCTCACCGCTTACCGCTCACTCATCCAGGAATTTCGTGGGCACCGTCGTCGCCGCCTCGACCAGCTGCTCCGCGGACTTCACGAAGCGCACCACGATCGGCAACGACCCCTTGAGCATGAGCTTGCGCTGCATGATACCGGCGATGGGACCGAGCTCTTTCCGGATCACGCGCTTCCAGTGTTGATAGTCGCCCGAGATCACGAACGGTGCCTGGTCCGCCTCGCCCTGCGACACCACCTTCGCTGCGCGGCAGGCGCCTCGCTCGAGGTCCAGCCAGATGCCCACGGGCTCGCCGATCCCGATCTCCGGCTGACGATTCACCACGAGGGCGACCGGACCGTGCGTCCACTCGAGCGAGGCGGCACGATACGCGTCGCTCGCGTTGATCGCCACGCCGTAGGCGCTCACCCATTCGGCCGACGGGAAGGCGATGCTCACGCGATCGCTTCCGCGAAGCCGCGGAATAGCGCCCCCTCCACATCGTCCTCCGGGTGCCACTGGACCGCCAGCGTCCACGGTGCTCCCGGATCTTTCCGCTCGGCCCCCTCGATGACCCCGTCTTCCGCCCAGGCGGTCGCGCGCAGCCCTGGCGCGACGTCGCGGATCGCCTGGTGATGCCGGGTGTTCACGCTCGCGTCCACGGCCTCGAGGGTGCGGTGGAGCAGCGTGCCGGACTCGATGCGCAGCCCGTGACGCGAGCGCGTATCCGCGTGGTCGACCGGACCGGGGCGCTCGCTCGCCAGGTCCTGGTACAGCGTGCCACCCAGGGCCACGTTCAGGATCTGGATGCCGCGGCAGATGGCGAGGACCGGGAGGCGGCGTCGCTCGGCGCCCGCGATGAGAGCCAGCTCGACCGCGTCGCGCGCCCGATCGGTCTCGCCCAGCTTGGAGTGGGGGGTCGCCCCGTAGCGGCCCGGCTCCACATCCTCGCCCCCCGTGAGGACGAGACCGTGCACGCCGTCGAGCGCGGCGCACGCCGCCTCGGGGTCGAGGATGGGAGGCACGAGGAGGGGGACGAGCCCGGCGCGCATGAGGGCGTACACGTAGGCGGTATTCAGCGCGACGCGCTCCCGCCCCGCGTCGGTGCGGCGCGTCGCGCTCACGGCCACGATGCGCGTCACTGCGGCGAGCTTGGGGAGCCCGCGGGGGGGGGAGCGCCGAGCAACGGGCACTTCGAATTCGAGACGCCTGCCCAGTCCACCCGCACGCCGTACACGGGGACCGTCCGGTCCTGCCCGGTGAGGGCGCCGATGCTCGGGTACCCCTCGGGCGGGCGGCGCGACTCGTAGATCAGCACGCCCTGCGCCCGCTGCGTGGAATCGTCCACGACGAGGAGGGCGTAAGCGGTGGAGTCGCTGACGGACCCGGCGGGGAAGCCGGCGCCCGGGTACTCCATCATCAACGTGCCCCTGGTGTAGGTCACCAGGACCGTGGCTTGTTGGGTCATGCCGACCACCCGGACGGGAAGCGTGCCTGGCAGCCCGCGCGGCGCGTCGGTCAGGACGAAGGGCAGATGCCGCAGCCGGTCCTGGATCAGGGATGGCCCGATGAGCTGCGCCATGCCGCAGGTGGGGGAGCGGGACCGGTCGCCTCCACAAGACAGGAACAGCGTCAAGGTAAAGAACGTCCCGCAAATCGGCGTCACGGGGAACCGCATCATGGAGGAGTCACCACCTCGAGCACGCTCGTCGGATACGGGGCGTCGGGGCTCACGCGCCGGAGCTCCAGGCTGTCGGCGTCGGGGACGAGAGACGTGCCGAAACGCAGGGTGTCGCCCACGAGCCAGGCCGCCGTGCGCGCGCGTGCCCAGGCCGGCTTCTCGATCTCGACGCCGATGATGAAACGCCCTTCCCCGCGGAGTGGGCCGGCTTCGACCTTACTCCCGTCGGGCTCGCCCCGATAGCGTCGGTACAGCCGGCCCGAGATCCAGTCACCGACGTGCGTCTCGAGGGTGATGCGAAGGTAGACGGTGGAGTCGATCGGCACGGCGCGCGTGGCGGGGGCGGGGCCCGCGCGGAAGATCCGGGTCAGCTCCCAGGTGCCGTTGAGCGGGGACGCCTGGACGGCGTGCAGCAGGAGCATGGCGACCACGCCACAGGGTCCCATCATTCTACCAATCTAATACGTCCACGTCAGCACCACCGAAGCCGTGCGGACGGGCTCGAGGGTGCGGGGGACCAGGTTGTAGATGTAGTTGAGCGCGTTCGCGACGAGCAGTCGCGCCGACAGGGACCCTCGCTGCCAGCCCGCCCGGACGTCGAGCACCTTGGCGGACACGCGCGGATCCCCGCCGAACACCGGCTCGAGCTCGATCCGCTCGATGCGACTCGTATAACGGAAGTCGCCGCCGACGGAGAGCGTGCGCCAGCGGTAGTCGGCGCTGAGCGTGAGGAGATGCTTGGGGCGGAACGCCAGCAGGGAATCGTCCGCGAGGTCGCGTGCGTCGAGAAACAGGTAGGCGATCGTGGCGGTCAACGCCGGGAGCGGCGCGACGGCGAGCGAGGCATCGAGCCCGCGCAGCCGTGCGCGGGAGACGTTCTGGATCTGGATCTTCTGCACGGTATCCTTCGCCACGCTGTCCACCACGAGCACGAAGGTTGGCTCGAGCAGCTGGCGGGCCTCCGTCCAGAACAGCGCCGCGTCGAGCCGTCCCCAGGACGCGAGAGAAGCGGTGTTGCCCACTTCGAACGACCACGCCGTCTCGGGATGAAGGCCGGGGTTCGGGATGACCTCAAAGCCGAACGCCCGGGTGTTGACGTGACGCTCGGCGAGCGTCGGAGCACGGAAGCCGCGCCCCGCCGACGCTCGCCACGTCCCAACGTGGCTCGGGAACACGGCACCGACTCGCGGACTGAGCACGCCGGTCGCGTCCGAGCCGTCCGCGTCGAGATAATCGATCCGCGTACCCGCGGTGAGCCGGGCGCGCCCGAGCAGCTGTTCCACCTCGCCGTACGCGCCGAGCTGGTGCTGAGTGTGCTCGCCGAAGATGTCGCTCGTCACGTCGCCGCGCGCCGCCTCCACGCCGGCCGTCACCACCCGGCCGCTCGCGTTCCGTCCCACGCCGCGCCACTCGGCGCCGAACCGGTTCGACACCGCCCAGTCGTCCGGGTTCACGTCGGTGAAGTGCGTGCGCAGCCACGAGCCGCGGGCTTGCCAGGAGAATCGGGTTGAGACGGTGCGATCCAGCGTGGCGGTGAAATAGCCTTTGTTCGAACGTGTGTAACTTCCCGCCCCAGAGGAGTCGATCAGGAACGGTTGGAATGCCTGGCCGCGGGTGTCACACGGACGCGCACCGGGCAGGCTAGCTGCCACGCACCAGGTGGGAAACACCTGGTACTGATGGCTGGTCCACGCACCGGAGGTCGTCACCCGGGTGGCGGGCCGGGGGAGCCACTCGGCCTTGCCCGACATCTCCCACTGGTCGCTGCGGTCCTGCTCGCGGTAGCCGTCCGAGTGACGACCTCCCAGGGTCAGACTGCCGCGCACCGGT
>QHTS01000143.1 GCA_003220905.1 Gemmatimonadota bacterium
ACCGCGCCCGCCCGCTCGAGACGCAGCTCGCCCCCCGTCCATTCTATCGCGCCCGCGTCCCCGACAAACCGGATCCGGTTCTCGCGCGCCCGCGCGGCCCACGTGAAGAACATGGTGACCAGCCGGCCGGGATACTCGAACCGCAACGACGCCGTGTCCTCCACTTCGTAGCGAGCGTGGCGCAAGCGGCCCGTCCACGCGCTCACGCTCGCCGGCATGCCCGCGACGTCGAGCAGCTGATACACGAGATGCGTGCCGTGGTCGAGCAATACGCCGCCCCGTCCGGCCGCGCTCGTGCCGCGCCACGGCGTCCCTTCAGCCACCCGCCCGGAGTCAGCCGCGCTGCGATGGACCGAGAACTCGGCCAAGTGCCAGCGCCCGATGGCGCCGCTCGCGAGCCATTCCTTGACCTTCATCCATACCGGATTGTGGCGGTATTGATGGCACGGCATAACGATGCGCCCGTTGGTGCGGGCGGCGGCGGCGATCATGCCCGCTTCGGCGCGCGTGAGCGCCACCGGTTTCTCACACACGACGTGGTAGCCCTGTTCGAGCCCCCAGAGGGTGAGCTCCAGGTGGGAGGCTGTCGGCGTACAGATGTCGATGAAGTCGAGCGGTGCCAGCTCGTGCAGCTGCTCGGGGCGGCTGAGCAGAGGGATGGCATCGACGGGCGATACATCGGTCGCGCTGTCCACCAGCGCGATGACGTCGACGCGCGCGCCGAGCGCGCCGCGGAGCGCCGGGAGGTGCGACTGCCGCGCGATGCCGCCCGCCCCGATGACGGCCCCGCGGTACCGCTTCAGGTCAGGTGACGCGGGCGTAGCCATTGCGCTCGGGGTCGAGCAGGCCGCCCAGTGCCGTAGCGTTCCCCTCGTGGATCCACAGCAGCGCCACGAGCAGCAGGCTCATCCACACCGCCTCGACCCACAGGAACGCCGAGATGTGCGCGGCGACCGCCGCCACACCCAGCAGCACAAACCGGATGTTCTGCCCGAGCCAGGCGCACAGCGGGAGCACGACCTCCTGACGCGCGCGGTATTCCGCACGGAACCCTTCACTCACGCTGCCGCGGCGCAGCAGACGGACGAGCTTGGCCGTGCGCGGGAAAAGCTGCGCCTGCCGCACGACATAGTCGCGGTATACGCGCGCGCCGAAGCGCTCGAAGCCGCCCCCCGGCCGCGCGACGTCCACGTCTTCCGGGAGATCCAGCTCGCCCTTGTTGCCGATGCCGACGTAGAGAAACGCGTTGCGCACGAAGTCCACGGCGGCCGCCTGGTAGGTATGCGCCAGTCCCGCCGCCATCCCCAGGAGAAACGCCCCCGGCCACCAGAACCCCGCATGAATGAGCCGGTAGATGAGATGAAAGTAGAGATTGATGAATCGGAGGCTGTCGCTGGTGCCGTCGAGTACGCGGCCGAGGCGTGTGGAGGTACCGCGCAGCCGCGCGAGCTGCCCGTCCGCCGAGTCGAAGATGTCCGAGACGATGAACAGCGCAAACCCGATGACGTTGGTCCAGCGGTCCCGATACGCGAACAGGTGACCGGCCACGAGCCCGATGGCGAGCGACCACAGCGTGACCTGGTCCGCTGAAATCCCCGTCGGCTGGAGCGCGCGCGCGATCCGGATGCCGATAGGGCGGAAGAAGTGGAGGTCCACCCACTCCTCGACCGCGCGGCCCTTATGCGACAAGTCGTTCTGCGGCTTCACCGAGCACATCCTTCATGGTGGCGAGGGCGCCCATCGCCTGATCCTCGTCGATCACGAGGGGTGGATTGATGCGAACCTCGGGGTTGTAGATCATCGCCAGCACCCCGCGGGCCAGCAGCGTGTCGAAGATCCAGCGTGCGGTCTTCTTGTCGACCAGCCGGCGGGTTCCGGGGACGACGAGGTCCATCCCGATCATGAGGCCGCGGCCCCGCACGTCCGACACGATCGGCAGCTCGGATTCCCAACCCTTCATTTCGGCCAGCATCTTGCCGCCGAGCCGGCGGGCATGCTCCACCAGCTGGTCCTCAACGATCGTCTCGATCGTGACGCGCGCCGCCGCCGCCGCCAGGGGATTGCCCCCGTAGGACGACGAGCTGCCGCTGGGGTTCGCCCACGGCTTCGAGAAGGCAATCTCCTCGCGCGCGATCACGCCGCTCATCGGGAAGCCGCCGCCGAATCCTTTCCCGACCGTGAGAACGTCGGGGAGCACGGTCTCGTGCTCGATCGCGAACATCTTCCCGGTGCGCCCGAACCCGGTGATCATCTCGTCGCAGATCAGGAGCGCGCCCAGCTCGTCGGCGAGCTCGCGCAGGAGCTTCAGGTAGCCCGGCGGCGGTACCACGTTCCCCGCGGTGCCCTGGATCGGCTCGACAATGATCGCCGCCACGTCCCTCGTCGTCTCGAGCTGGATCTTGTTCCGCAAGAAGTCCACGCAATGCCACTCGCACGACGGGAAGGTCTTGCCGAAGGCGCACCGGGCGCACGACGCGTAGGGCGAGAGGTAAGCGCCGGGCAGCAGGGGCCCGAGCGCGTGCTTGAAGCTCGAGCCGAGCAGCGGCAGCACGCCGCCGGTCTTGCCGTGGAAGCCGCCCCAGAAGCCGATGACTTCCGTATGGCCCGTGCGCGATTTGGCGAGCCGCAGGGCCGCCTCGATCGCTTCGGCCCCGCTCGAGTAGAACTGCGAGCGATTCAGATCGCCGGGAGTGAGCTCGGCGAGCAGTTTCACGAGCGCCGCGCGATGCTCCGTCGTGAAGCTGCCGACGTGCACGCGCGCGATCTGCCGCTGCATGGCCGCGACGTATTTGGGATGGGCGTATCCGATGCTCGCCACACCCACGCCGGCCAGCAGGTCGACGTAGCGGTTCCCGTCCACGTCGTACAACAGGGCACCCTCCCCGCGGTCGATCGAGAGCTGGCTGAACAGCGCCACGCTTTGGGTGCCGGGGGCCAGGTACAGGGCCTCGGCGTCGAACAGGGCTTTGGACTTCGGTCCGGGGATCTGGAGCCTACGCAACGTATGCGTCACGCACGTCACCGATAGCAAAGCGTTGAGTGAGGTAGGCCGCGATGGCGCGCGCCGCGTCCTCCCGGAACGGGGCGAAGCTCGGCCAGTCGTTGATGTCGATCAGGACGGGACGGTCGGGCTCCGGGAAGGCAACGTCACCGCCGAAGACCTCGAGTCCGATGGTCGCCGCTGCGTCGACGGCGAGCGCCTTGAGCCGCTGCTCGTCCACGCGCGGGCGCTCGCCGGCAAAGCCCGCGTCCGCGCCGTACCAGGTGAAAAATCGACCGTCCGCGACGCCGTAGAACTTCACCACTGGGCCGGGAATGTGCTGCTGCAGCGCGACCCAGGGAATGCCGCGCTGGCGGAACGCATGGAGCGCGTCGTCCACGTGCTCGAGCGACGTGGCGATCACGTCCTCCGGACGCTCCGCGTGCACGTCGCCCCGCTTCACCCACACCTTCCCGGGATCGGAGCGCAACCCTTCGAGCTGGTCGGACGATGGCGGCGGCCCCGACGTCGCATGGATCAGGGTTTGGGGAAACGCCAGGGCGCTCTCCCGGAGACGCTCGACCAACCGACGCCGGTGACAATTCAGGGCGCTCGACGGGCGGTTCACGATGACCGCGCCCTCCGACTCGAGGGGCATGAGCTCCTCGGCCGCGCGCGAGCCCTGGCACATGTTGAGGTACAGCTCCGCCGCGGGAAGGCGACCCTGCTCGACCTCCCGCTCGGTGGTCTTGATCGCCCCCCACCCGTCCGCTTCGAGCTGCGCGACCGTCGCATCGAGGATGGCGGTGTCGTTCACGCGGTGCTGCAACGGTGAGTACGAGGGGTTGCGGTAAATCGCGACTAATTGGGCCAAGGCGACGTCGCTCCTCGAGTCCGATGTCTAGGTTTCGCGCGCGGCGAGCCACGCGTTGGCATGCTGGAGATCTGATGGCCGATCGATGTCGATGATGCGCGGCACTTCCACCGCCGCCACTCGCCGCCCGTCCGCGAGAACCGCCTTCAGGAAGCCACGCATCCGGTGGCCGCCGCCGGACACGGCGTCCGCGGCGGCGCGGCGGATCCCGGGGCTCAAGCCGTACACCCCTCCGGTGACGCACGGAGGATGGACCGGCTCGTCGCTCACGGCCCGGACATCGTCACTCCCACCCCCACCCCGGATCACGTACACAGGAGACTCGTCGTCCACGTAGGGCGTCACAGCGAGCACCATCTCCACGCCCCCATCGAGGTGCCGCTCGGTCGCCGCGAAGACCGCCCGCCAGTCTACCGGTCGCATCACTGTGTCCACCATAGTGCAGAATACCGGGCCCGCCGGCACCGCCCGCAGCCCCTCGACCAAGGTGTGCAGCGAAGATGGCGTGCGGCATTCCACCACCGTAAGGAGGGGCCCGAACCGCCTCCCGTCAAGCAACCGTGTGACCGCGGGGAAGTCCGCACGAACTGCACACGTGAGGCTCCGGCACC
>QHTS01000145.1 GCA_003220905.1 Gemmatimonadota bacterium
CCCAGCCGGAGCCCCAGACGGCACTGCTGTACGTCTACTCGCCCGAGGTCGATCCCACGTCGGAGCAGTTCGATACGGAGGACGACCCGCAGTTCGGGGGTGATCCCACCACGATGGTGGACCTGCTCAACGCCTGTCTGAAAGACGAAATGGCGCGTGATCCCCGCATCGTGGTGTTCGGCGAGGACGTGGCCGACGTCAGCCGCGAGCAGCACTTGGAGCACGTGAAAGGCAAGGGCGGTGTCTTCAAGGTCACGTGGGGGCTCCAGCGACAGTTCGGGAGCGATCGGGTCTACAACTCACCGCTCGCCGAGGCGAACATCGTGGGCCGCGCGATCGGCCTCGCGACCCGCGGCCTGAAGCCCGTCGTCGAGATTCAATTCTTCGACTACATCTGGCCCGCCTATCATCAGCTGCGCAACGAGCTCGCCACCCTGCGCTGGCGCTCCAGCAACGCCTTCTCGAGCCCGGTCGTGGTGCGCGTCACCTACGGGGGCTATCTGAAGGGCGGCTCGATCTACCATTCCCAGACGGGCGCCGTGGTGTTCACGGCCGTTCCCGGGCTCCGCGTGGTTTGCCCCAGCACCGCGCTCGACGCCAACGGCCTGTTGCGCACGGCGATTCGGTGTGACGACCCCGTGTTGTTCCTCGAGCACAAGCACCTCTATCGCCAGACCTACAACAAGGCGCCCAATCCCGGGCCGAACTTCATGATCCCGTTCGGCAAGGCGAAGGTGGTGCGAGAAGGCCGGGACCTCACGGTGGTGACCTACGGCGCCGTGGTGCAGCGGTCGCTGGTCGCGGCGAAAGAGCTCGAGGAGCGGGACGGCGTGAGCGTGGAGGTGATCGACCTGCGCAGCCTCTCGCCCGTGGACTGGGAGGCGATTACGGCGTCGGTGACCAAGACGAACAAGGTGCTCGTCGCCTACGAGGACGCGCAGTCGTGGGGCTACGGCGCCGAGATCGCCGCCCGCATTGCCGACGAGTGCTTCCCGTGGCTGGACGCACCCGTGAAGCGGGTGGCATCGACCGACACCTTCGTCGGCTACGCACCCAGGCTCGAAGACTTCATCCTGCCGCAGGTGGAGGATCTCGCGCGGGCGATGCGCGACCTGCATGCGTTCTAGCGCGGCCCGCGCATACAGTCTTCTCTTCTTCTTGTCCGGAGCGACGGGGCTCGTATACGAGCTCCTCTGGGTCCGGGTCCTCTATCAGACGTTCGGCTCCACCATCCAGTCGGTGACGACGGTCGTGGCCGCTTACATGGGTGGCCTGGGCCTCGGCGCCTGGCTGCTCGGCAGCCGCGCCGACCGCCACACAAGACCAGCGGTACTCTACGGCAGGCTCGAGTTGGGGATAGCCGCCTTCGGTGTCCTGTCGCCGGGGATTCTCGGGCTCGTGCACCGTGCCTACGTCGGAGCGGTCAGCGCCTGGCAGTTGTGGGGCGGGGCGAGCGTCGCCGCGCGGTTCGGCCTCACGGCCGTCGTGCTGCTCGTCCCGACGACCCTGATGGGCGGCACACTGCCCGTGTTGACGCGCGCCTTCATGGGCAGCGACCGCGCGGACCTGAAACGCTCGCTCGGCCACCTGTACGGTCTCAACACCCTGGGCGCGGTCCTGGGGACGGCGCTTGCCGGGTTCTGGCTAATCGAGTACATGGGCATCCGGGCAAGCCTTTGGGGTACGGCCGCCGTGAACCTGGCCATAGGTGTAGCCGCGCTGCGGCTGCCCGCTCCGGGGACTGGTGCTTTGACTGACCCCGGGCGCGAGCCCGGGGTCTCGAGAGATCCCGTGGACTCCCCGTCCCCCCTCCTGCGCCGCGTGGCCCTGGTGCTGCTCGGCTTCACCGCCTTCGCCGCCCTGCTCGACGAAATTGCCTGGACGCGCGTGCTGGTGATGGTCGTCGGCGGGTCCACGTACGCTTTTACGCTCGTGCTGCTGGTGTTTCTGCTCGGCATCGGGATCGGTAGCCGCCTGGTGGCCCGTCGCGGCACCGTCCCCGCCGAAACCGCGGCCGCCGCCGCCGGGGCTCAGGCCCTGACCGCCGCGGGCGCCGGCCTGCTGTTCCTCATTTTCGGCCTGTTGCCGCGCTACATCATCGCCGTGTTCCAGGTGCAGTCGCTCGGCGCCGCCGAGCGCCTCCTCGCCATGGGCCTCGCCGTCGGCGCCGTCGTGCTGATACCGGCGATCGGGATGGGAATGACCTTCCCGCTGCTCA
>QHTS01000144.1:0-1820 GCA_003220905.1 Gemmatimonadota bacterium
AGTCGCAGAACGCCGTGCTCGAAGAGCAGCACCGGGAGCTGTCCCGCCTCAACGCCGAGCTCGACCAGGCGGGCAAACTCAAGGACCAGTTCCTCGCGAACGTGTCGCACGAGCTCCGCACGCCGCTCAACAGCGTGATCGGATTCAGCGATTTGCTCCTGATGATGGCGACGCCCGAGAGTCCCCTCACCGAGACGCAGCGCGACTACTTGGAGACGATCGCGCGTAACGGCCGCCACCTGCTCGAGCTCATCAACGAGCTGCTCGACCTGTCGAAGATCGCGGCCGGCCGGATGGAGCTGCGCCTGGAGCCGCTGGAGCTGGAAGCGCTGCTCCAGGAGGCCGCCGACACCGTCCGCGCTCAGCTTGAAGCCCGGAGGCACAAGCTCGTCATCGAGCCGTCGGCCGACCACCTCGTAGTCACGGCCGACCGCGGGCGCCTCCGCCAGGTGCTTCTCAACCTCCTCTCCAACGCCATCAAGTTCTCGACCGACGGCGGGCGCGTCACGCTCAGCGCGCGGCTCGAGGACTCTGGTGCCGTCCGCGTCGCCGTGAGCGACACCGGCATCGGCATCGCCCCGGCGGACCAGCGCAAGCTGTTTCAGGAGTTCGTGCAGCTCGACGCGAGCGAGAGCCGCCGGTACGAAGGGACGGGCCTGGGCCTGGCGCTCTCCAAGCGCCTGGTGGAACTGCACGGCGGCACCATCGGCGTGGACTCGGAGCTCGGCAAGGGCAGCACGTTCTGGTTCACCCTGCGACGGGCCGAGAGCCGGCCAGAGCGTCCGTGATGGCGACGATCGTGGTGGTGGAGGATCAGCCCGACAACCTGAAGCTCATCACGGCCCTGCTCACCCTGAAGGGCCATCGCGTCGTCGGACTGACGTCGGGCGAGCCCCTGGTCGCCACGCTTCTGGCGGAGCAGCCGCCCCCCGCGCTCGTGCTGCTCGACATCCAGCTGCCCGGGCGTGACGGCTACAGCGTGTTGGGGGACGTCAAACGGCTCGAGGGCGACCGCCCCTGGAAGGTCGTCGCCCTCACTGCCCACGCGATGCCGGGCGACCGGGAGAAAACGCTGGCCGCCGGCTTCGACGGCTACCTCTCCAAACCCATCGACGTCCGCACCTTCCCGGACGAAGTGGCTAGACTGCTTTCTTCAGCTTGATGGAGCCGTTCACGGTCTCGAGGTGAACCTCGCGCCCGCCCCGGCCGAGCGTGCCCTTCACATTGCGACCCGTGAACTTGCCGGTCACCGTGAGCGGATAGTCGGTGGTGATCGAGCCGTTCACCGTCTTCGCCTCCACTTGGGCGTCGAGCTGGGCCGGAAGCTCGGCGGTCAGCGAGCCGTTGATCGTGGTGGCGGAAACCCCGCCGGTGTCACCGAACGCCTCCACACGGACCCGCACGTCGCCGTTCATCGACTCGACCTTCACGGGGCCCCTCGCCGTCGCGACATCCACGTCGCCGCTCATCGTGTGGATCACCAGGGGGCCCCGCGCCCCCGTCACGTGCACGTCCCCTACCATGGTCGTGGCGCCCAGGCTCGCACTGCGCGGCAGCCGCACGGTGAAGGCGCAGACGGCAATGCCGCCGTCGTACGGCACGGCGACGAGGCGCACGCTCGCCGTGTCCGACGACCGGTACGTCTTGACGGCGGAGACCTGCAGCGAGTCGCCCTTGGCCGGCTCGACGGTCACGGAGCCCCGGGTGTTCCGGATCCACACCCACTGCTTCGCACCGAGCTTGGCGCGAGAGGTCCACGCCGGCGCGCTCGAGCGACCCGGCCCCCCGTCGTCCCGGGAGAATTCGCTCCGCAGGTCGCG
>QHTS01000144.1:1834-3748 GCA_003220905.1 Gemmatimonadota bacterium
CGGTGGGCTGCGTGCGCCACGAAACCGATCGCGAGCACGGCGCAAAACAACGCCGTCCCGCGAATGATCTCCTTACGCCACGTGTCCCAGAATGCGCTCACGGCCCCTCCCTTCAGCGGATAGGCTCCATACTGGCAGGTCCTACGCCAATTGGCGAGGTGGGGTTTCGAGCGCGCGACGGCGGCGGACGGAGTGGCGTAATGCGGGTGAAGGGGGCCGCAGCCCCCCTCGAAACGTTCAGGAAACCGCGTGGAATCGGGACGGACGCGCCTCGGTACACCGCACCGTCGGCCGGCTCAAGACCCTACCCTGGGTTGCCGCGGCACGCGTGCCACCGCTCCGGGACTCGACCGTTACCGGATCGAGTACCCCGCCGTACCACACGCCGTCGAGCGCAGCGCTGGCAGGGATCGCCGCCGCGGGCGCGGTCGCCGGCTGACGACCGGCGCTCAACGATGACACCGCGATCTGAGCAGCGTAGCCGTAACCGGTGGTGAAGAGAATGCCGAGGAGCAAAGCGTAAACGCGCATTGAGTGCCTCCAGGACTGCAGGTCTTACCGCACGCTTCGACCTGTAAGACGTGCGAAGGCCCCAATTGGTTGCACCGGAGATGTCAGAGGGGTGTCAGCCAGCCGTAGATCGCTCGCCCGGCTAGGCTTCCGACCACGCGACTTCGAAATCCTCGCCGCACCGCCGGCAGCTCATGCGGCGCGGCCGCCCCGCGAGCGACTGTCGCTCACGGCAGCTCGGGCAGACGGCGTAGCGAACGTCGCAGCCGTCGGGGAGGCGCACGGCGTCGCTCGGCCGGGGGACTACGGTCCACCGGCGGGGCGGGCGCTCGATGACCTGCAGGAACGCGGACGGGATCTCGAGCAGGCGGCCACCGACCTCCAGGACCGCCCGGAGCGGATCGAGCCGTGCGATGCGGTACCACGCGCCGCGGCGGAGCTTCAGGTTCAAGTCGGCCTGCAAACGAGCCCACATTCCAGCCATGGCCTCACCTCGGTGCGTCTCGCACCTCATTGTTTCGCGCAGGCGACGCTCTCCGTCAAGCCCCCCCCGAGGTGTCGAAGGTCGCCAGGCTGACAGACCCCTGACGCTGGCGGCGCAACCTTCGGCGGCGTCGTGACGTCTTACCTGTCGACGACCGGGGGACGCCGTCCCACGACTTCTCCGCCCCGGATGTGGCCGCACGATGGCTGGCAGCCCACGCACGGAGGTGGATCCGTGGTTCTCACGCTCATCGAATCCGCACGAAAGACCGGCACCAAGCGATTGTTCCGCGTCGGTTTCGGGTCCCTCGCGATCCATAGCGCGATTATCGCGGGGGTGGTGTACGCGACGCTCCACGCCGCCCCGACCGACGACCGCGTCAGAATGGACACGACGGTGGTGCTCCTCGCACCTCAGGACCAGCAGAAGCCGGCTGAGCCAAGGCCGGTCCAGCTCGTTGACGCGCTCAAGGGGTTTCAGACCGTCGCCGTACCGGCGGAGATCCCCACCGATATTCCCGCCGTGGACTTGCAGCAGCGCTTCGATCCCAAGGATTACTCCGGGAGTGGCGTCGAGGGCGGCCGCGCGAACGGCCTCGTGGTCGGCGGGAGTGACGTGTATGCGGAAGCGCTCGTGGAGGAGAGGCCAGCACTGCTGTCTGCTCCACCCCCGGTCTACCCCGCGCTCTTGAAACAGGCGGGGATTCAGGGCCGGGTGATCCTGCGGGCCATTATCGATACGACGGGGCGGGTGGAGCCTGCGTCGGTCCGGATCATGAAGAGCGCCAACCCGGCGTTCGACCAACCGACCAAGGACTGGGTCCTGAAAGCCCTGTTCCGTCCGGCCCGGTTGCATGGTCGGGGCGTACGCGTGTTCATCAACCTGCCCGTCGATTATTCGCTCACGGCGTCGTCCGGGTC
>QHTS01000146.1 GCA_003220905.1 Gemmatimonadota bacterium
CGGCCGCCCGGCAGGCATCCACCACGGCCTGAGAGACACCCGCCCCCACGTAGAACCCGCCGCGCGACACCTGCTGAATGGCCTGGGCGAGGTCCTCCCCCGCCTGGGTCTTGAGCACGAACCCCCGCACGCCCGCACGGACCGCTTCGGTCACCAGTCGTTCCTGCTCGAGCGCCGTGAGCATCACGACCTGGATGCCGGGGCGCGCCTCGACGATCTGGCGCGCGGCATCGATACCGTTCAGCAACGGCATCATGATGTCGAGCACCGCGACGTCCGGCTCATGCTGTCGCGCCAGCTCGACCGCCGCCCTGCCGTCGGACGCCTCGGCCACCACTTCGACGCCGTGCCGCTCGAGCAGGGCGCGCACGCCCTGTCGCAGCACGACGTGGTCGTCGGCCAGCACTACGCGTAGCGACATCGTTCCTCCGCCCGCGGGCACCACTTATAGGGATCGACCCGGCCCCGCGTCAAGCGGGCCTGCGATGGGGGAGGCGCGAAGTCGCCGTCCGGTAGCGAGTTATCGGTTACTGTTCAAGTATGCCGTCCGAGTCCTCGCGCCTCTCCAAGTCGCGCTATCTCTCCGGCCTCCAGTGTCACAAGCAGCTGTGGTGGCGAGTGCATGAGCCCGAGGCGCCGGAGCTTTCCCCCACGCCCGGGCAGCAAAACCTGTTCGCACAAGGGCGGGAAGTGGGCGAGCGCGCGCGGGGCCACGTCCCTGGGGGCGAGCTGATCGATCTCCCGTTCTATCAGTACGACAACAAGGTGACAGCCACGCGCGAGGCTCTGAGACGTGGCCGGCCGGCGATTTACGAGGCCTGGTTCCTGGCGGACGACACCTACGTGGGGGTCGACATTCTGGAGCGGACGTCCCGGGGCTACACGGTGATCGAGGTGAAGGCGTCGAACAGCCGCAAGCCGGAGCACCTTCCCGATGCGGCCGTGCAGGTCCACGTGCTGCGGGGTGCAGGCCTCCAGGTGGAGCGCGCCGAGGTGATGCATCTCAACCCGGAATGCCGCTACCCCGACCTATCCAATCTCTTCGTACGCGAGGACGTGACGGCGCTGGTGGAGGCGGCGCTGATCGGCGTGCCCGACGAGCTCGCGGCGCAGCAGCGGATGCTCGAGGGACCCCTCCCAGACGTCCCCATCGGGGAGCACTGCACAAGACCTTATGACTGCCCGTTCATCGAGCGCTGCTGGCCCAAGGTCCCCGACCACCACGTGAGCAAGCTGTATCGCATCGAGCGCAAGCGGGCGCTCGAGCTCGAGGCCGATGGTTACGCGACGATCTACGACCTCCCGTCGGACCTGGAGCTCTCGGTGATCCACGCGCGCCAGGTGAAGGCGGTGCAGACCGGGCGCATGGTCGTGGAGCGCACGCTCACGAAGGCGCTCGCTGAGTTCGCGTCGCCGCTCGCGTTTCTCGATTTCGAGACAGTGAGCCTCGCGATCCCGCGCTGGCCGGGGTGCCGGCCGTGGCAGCAGGTCCCGGTGCAGTTCAGCGTTCACGTCGAGGAGAGGGGCCGCGGTCTGGTGCATCATCAGTGGATCGCCGAGGGGCCGGAGGATCCGCGGCCGGCCCTGGCGGAGGCGCTGGTCGAGGCGTGCGTCGGGGCCCGGAAGGTCGTGGCGTATCACGCCACCTTTGAGCGCGAGTGCATCAAGCAGCTGCGGGAGGCGGTGCCGCGCTTCGCCAAGGAGCTGGAGCGGATCGAGAAGCGCCTGGTGGACCTATTGCCGGCGATCCGGAGCCACGTGTACCACCCAGACTTCGGCGGCGGATTCAGCATCAAGAAGACGCTGCCGGCGCTGGTGCCCGGACTCTCCTACGCCGACCTGAAGGTGCAGGACGGTGAAGTGGCGACGGTCGAGCTGCAGCGGTTGATGATCGAAGGGGATCGGACGCCGCCGGCCGAGCGGGCCGCGCTACGCGACGCGTTGCTCGCCTACTGCGCGCGGGACACGTGGGCGATGGTGAAGCTGCTGGAGAAGCTCAGAGGATTGGTGGCGGATCAGCTGGAGCTGTTTTGAGGGGGCTTCTCGGTCCGGCTGTCCTGGGACTCGAGCTCGTTGAGCGCCGCCCGCACGGCGCTCGCATGGTCCCGCTCGCTGCTGCGGTACACATCTTGAGTGCTGCTACCCCGCACGACGCGATACTCGCGGGCGCCAATACCGGTGACGCTGGCGTATTCGCGCACATCCCAGTGGTCCTTCCCGCGGCACCGTGGGTAGCACTCCCCCACGTGGGACAGCTCTGCCGCGGTAAGAACCGCGCCTTGCAGTTCCACGTGCGCGCGTAGTCGATTCGGAAAGTCGCTGGACTCGGTGCTCATGTGATGGCCCTCAACTCCTGCAACGTGCTCGACATCACGGCCACCACGCACCGGCGCCGGCGTTCAACTGCGGATACTGCCCACCTCACACTAGTCTCAGCGAGGCCAAGCAGCAAGCGTGGGGATCACATCGCGCTGTTCTTCACCGCCGCAAAGTCCTCCGGCGTATCCACATCCGCAAGCAGGGCTTCCGGCCGATCCACATACATCGCTTCGTGTTTGTGCGCCTGCACGACGGCCTTGCCGCACCCCTCCCCCGTCCACGCGAGCAGCTCACCGAACAGTGCGAGCGTCTCGACCGTCACGCGCACCATGTCGCCCAGCATCACGACGACGGCCTCGCGCCGCTCGCCTTTCTTGACTTCGAGACCGTGAGCCTGGCGATCCCGCGCTGGGCGGGGTGCCGGCCATGGCAGCAAGTGCCGGCACGGTTCAGCGTGCACGTAGAGGAGCGCGGTCGGGGGCTCACTCATCACGAGTGGATCGCCGACGTGCCGGGCGACCCCCGACCGCCGTTCGCGGAGGCGCTCGTCGAGGCGTGCGCCGGGGCGCGCCGGGTGGTGGCGTACTACGCGAGCTTCGAGCGCGAGTGCATCCGGCAGCTCCGCGAGGCTGTGCCGCCGCTCCGGCGGGCGCTCGAGCGCATCGAACGGCGCTTCGTGGACCTGCTCCCCACGGTGCGGAACCACCTGTACCATCCCGACTTCGGCGGCAGGTTCAGCATCAAGAAGACGCTCCCGGCGCTCGTGCCGGGCCTGTCGTACTCGGACTTGAAGGTTCGGGACGGCGAGGTGGCGACGGTCGAGTTGCAGCAGCTGTTCTGAGAGGGTGCGCGGCCGCAGGACCACGAACGCGGTTTTGATACTCGACGCCCAGGCGCGCGAAGGGAAGCGCCTCCCCGGTTCAGCGGAGATCGACGAGGTAAAGCGTGGACGGCGGCGTGGAGGGGACACCACCAGAGGCGACGTAGCCGATCAAGGTGTGTCCGTCAGGCAGCAGCGCCAGGCGCTCGCGTGTGCCCCATCCCCCGACGTAGTCCTGTTCGAGGAGAGCGTTGTCCGCGGTGCGGCGAATGACGAAGCCGGGCCAGGATGTGAACCCCGTGGCGAGGTAGGCGCGGCTGCCGTCGGCCGACAGGACGGTCGGATCGACGCCGGCGTGGCCAGGATCGGATACGGAGCCCGCGGGCGACAAGTCGCCGGTGAAGAGTTGATCGTCCACCAGGAACCGGTCCCCCGTGAGCGAGGCGGTCATCGAGAACAGGGCGTAGCTGACGGTGCCGGTCGAGGGGCCGAACGCGCCAGCGGCCGCCTGGTACACCCGCCCATTCATCGGACAGCAGGCTCCCGCCTCGAGGAGCAGCACACGGCTGCGGTCGCCTGCTCGAGCGAGTAGCGTGTAGCTCTGGATGGAGCCGACGTCCAGCCGCCGCTGCTGCGCGCCGGTGCCGAGGTCGTAGGACACCAGTTGACCGCCCCCTCCGGAGACGTTGCGGTTGGTGCCGGTCACGAGCACGCGGTTGTCCGCTGCGACTCGCAGCTCGCCGGGGTTGTGCAGCATGGTCAGATCGAAGTCGACGTGGATCGTGTCCGGCGCGCCGGTCACCAGGTTGACCACCGCAAACGAGCCCCGGTTCTCGAGCGCGACGAGGAGCGAATCGCCACCGAGCGTGAGGTCGAGCCCTCCCGCCACGCCGGGGAGGGTGATGGGCGTGCCGAGCGTGGCAGTGACGGGATCGAGCACGGCGACCTGGTCCATACCCCACAGGGAGACGTACAACCGCGCGCGCTTCGCATCGTACACCAGATCCCGGACTGCGCTTGCGAGCGCGACGGCCTGAGTCCGAGGTCCGTGCACGGCGATGACCGTGATCCCGCCGAGATCGACCGTCTGGACGTTGCTCCGGTCCCGGGCGAAGACCGCGAGGGTGCTCGAGCCCACCATCGCGTCGGTGATCGGCACGACGAAGGTGTGGCTCGCCATCGTGCCGGTGACCGCGAGCGAGTCGGCTCCGGCCGCGGCCCCGGTCAACCGGTATCCGATGAAGCGCAGCTCGCGCTCGTCCGTCCCGTTGACGCTGATGTGAAGGGTATCATCGAGCAGGGTGATGTTGGGCGTGGAGCTCCCCGTCACATTACCCGAAACGTTTGGCGCGAAGAGATCGGGCCGATCTCTGAGCAGTCGCCACCTGCCCTTGAAGTGGGCGGTCACACCCTGCTCCGCGAGCGTGCAGCTGATGGTCCCTGCCGCGCTGTCCGGAGCCGACCCGTACAGGGCACCGCTGTAGGGACACGGATCGACGCGGAACTGCACCGCCGTCCCCTCAATGGTTCCCGAGGACACCTGGAACGAGTCTGCGAACTCCTGAAAGCCGCCCGGCCCGGAGCAGTAACCGGCCTGGAGACCGACGGCGCGGAAACGCGGTCCGTCCTGGGTAACCCTCACGCCGCCGCTGTCGAAGCAGAAGACGCCCAGGTTGGAGTCGGCAAGCACCTCGTCCCAATACCAGTCCCCGGATACGTCGAAGGTGGTCGGACCGAGTGGCGTACCGCTGTCGGAGCCGCAGGCACACAGGAATGCGACGCAGACAACCAGCAGGAACCCCGCACGAGTGGGCATACCGGTTCCCGACCATAGTGCCTCTCGCTCAAGGAGTCGTCAAGACGACTGGCGGAGCGCCTCGAAGTCCTCCGGCGTATCCACATCCGCAAGCAGGGCTTCCGGCCGATCCACATACATCGCTTCGTGTTTGTGCGCCTGCACGACGGCCTTGCCGCACCCCTCCCCCGTCCACGCGAGCAGCTCAGCGAACAGCGCGCGTCGGAACAGCAAGGGCGGCGCGGTCACGTCGCCGTACCGCGACACGACGAGCGGCGCCGCGGTCCCGCGCGCCGCCGCGATCAGCATCGCGAGCGTCTCCGCCGTGACGCGCACCATGTCGCCCAGCATGATGACCGCCGCGTTCACATCAGGACCGAGCTTGTTCAAACCCTGATGCAAGGAGCCGCTCGTGGGACCGGTGTAATCGGGATTGACCGCGAACTCGAGCGGGAGATCCTTGAGCTCGGCGCGCAGGCGGTCCGCCTCGTGGCCGATCACGACCACCACCGGCGATAGTCCCGCTCCGAGAGCGCGCTTGGCGGCCCGTCGCACGAGCGATTCGCCCTCGAGCTCGAGCAGCATCTTGTTCTGGCCCATGCGGCGCGACGCGCCGGCCGCCAGAATCACCCCAGCGATGCGAGCAGGCTCAGTCGGTCGGGGCATGGATGGCGGCGCGGCGTTCCCGCAACGACCGGGCCCGGCGACCGGAGCGCACCGCGAGAATCTCCGCGATCACGGCGAGGGCCACCTGCTCCGCGCCGTCGGTCCCGATGTCCAACCCCACCGGCCCGTATACCCGCGTCTCGTCCATCGGCCCCTCGGCGGCGAGATTCCGGAGGATGCGCTCGGTGCGCTGGCGCGGTCCCAGCATCCCGACATAGGCGACTGGCGTCTTCAGGAGCGCGCGCACGTACGCCTGATCGTCGGCGAAGTTGTGGTTCATCACGACGGCGTAGCACTCGGCGTCGAGCGGGAGCACCGCGTCGAGCTCGTCCCCCGCGCTCTGAATGAGCGCCGCCGCCGCCGGAAACCGGTCGGCCGTGAGATACCCCGGCCGACGATCGACCACCACCACCCGAAACCCGATATCGGCGGCGAACCGTACCAGCGGCCGGGCATCGTCGCCCGCACCCAGGATCACCAGCTGGGGGGGAGGAACAAGCGCGTCAAAGAAG
>QHTS01000147.1 GCA_003220905.1 Gemmatimonadota bacterium
CGCGGTCCGTTGTTGCGCGGAGTCAAGCCGGGCCGCGACACGCCCGGCCAGGAGCAGGAGGTCCGGCCGCCCACCCCCTTCCCCACCCTCCCCCGTTGCCAGACGCCCAGCCGCAAGCCGTAGGGCCTCGGCGGCATGCGCCGAGTCGCCTTGGGCAAGCACCAACAAGGCGCGGCCGAGCTCGGGGAACGAGTCGATTGGCACCTGTTGCAGCAGCGCGAGCATCACCGTGCGCTGGGTCGCGTCACGCCGGTCTCCGGCGTACGGCCCCGCGGCGCGGAACAGCCGTCGAGCGTCGCTCAACCCCCCCCGATACAGGGCGATCCACCCCTGGAGCGCGAGCGCCTCGACGCTCGAGTCGCGCGCGAGCTCCGCGTCGGCGCGGTCCAACTCCCCGGCCACGACCTGGGCGCGTGCCAGCTGGAGGCGTAAACTCGCGCGGTCGTCGGCGGACAGCCGGCTATTGGTCGCGAGCTGCCGGGCCGCCGCGTCGCGCTGTCCCCCCTCGATCAGGGCCTCCACCACGGTGCGCTGCGCGAGCCGCTGGGCATCGGGAGGCGCATTCGAGTCCTGAGCGACGCGCTCGAGCACGGCACGCGCGGCCACCTGATCGCCCGCCTCGATGAACGCGCGCGCCGCGTCGGCGCGCGCCCGGGCCGCCGCCCCTCCCGGCCCGGGCGCCAGGTCGGCGTAGCGTGCGAGCGCGAGCGCGCGCACCCGGCGGGCGTCGGGCGTGCTGCGGGCGCCCGCGAGGTCGGCGAAGCGCCGCAGCGCGAACGCCGCATCCGCGGACGGTGTGACGACGCTCGGCTCGAACGCGGCCCAGGCGCGCTGCGCCTGCCCCCAGCCCAGCAGCAGCTCGCCGGCCAGGCGGCGCGCGAGCGGCGACGGCGTCCCGGCGGTCAGGAGCCGCGCGATCCGCTCGCGTTGCGCGTCGGGCGCCTCGGCGAGCGCGCTCGCCGCGTTCGGCAGCTGCGCCGGCGCGTCCGGCAACGCCGCCGCCCATTCGCGCGCCGCGCCTTCCCAGTCGCCCGAGAGCTTGCTCAGCTCCGCCAGCTCGATCCCGAAGGCGCCGGCCCGGCCGAGCGCGCGCCGGCCGACGAGGAGCACGTCGCGCGCCGCCGCGTGGCGGTGCGCGTCCTCGAGCGCCATGGCCCACTCGCGGTACGGAGCCTCGTCGCGCGGCGCGGCCGCGGCCCACCGGAGCGCCACCAGGCGCGCGCTGTCGGGCTCGTTCAGGGCCACGTACGTGCGGAGCAGCACTCCCCGCAGCGCCACGTTGTTGGAACTCGCCGCCGCGGCCCGCTGGGCCGCCGGCAACAACTCCCCCAGGCGATTGAGCGGCGGCAAGACGCGCTCGAGCCCGAGCAGCGCCGAGAGGTTGGTCGGATCGGCCCGCAGGGTGGCGAAATAGATTCCCGCGGCCTGCTCGTACTGGCCGGCGCGCTCGAGCTCGAAGCCCTGGCCGACGGCCTGCCCCGGCAGCGAGCGGGCAGCGAGGACCACCACTGAGCAGACGGCCAGCCACCACGGGCTCCGGCCCCGAACGCGCGGGTAAACCCGCGGCTCGGCATGTGCCGGTAAACCGGCCGAGTCCCGCTTCAGCGGGAACTGCCGAGTCGCGGCTTCAGCCGCGGACTCAGGGCGACCGGGAGGGAGGTGCATTGAGCCTGCGGAAATACTCGAGCACCAAGCGACGCTGCTCGGGGGTGAGACCCTGGAGCTCCTCCCAGGTGGGGTAGCGGAGCCGCGGGCCCGCGCCCGTCGCCCCGGGCTTCAGGATGTCGGGGATGTGAACGCTGTCGCCGGTCGCGGAGCGGCTGACGCGCTCCTTGGTCTCGTCAGGCTCGTCGTTCGAGAGCGTACGGCCAGCGTCGAGCAATCGGCGGTACAGTCGCTGCTGGCGCTCGATGGTCTGTTGGTCGAGGCGCCCGGCCTCGAGCTGACGCGCGAGCTCCTTCGCCTCCTGCGCGAGCGGACCCGCGGCGGCGCTCGCGCCCCCGGCCTGGAGCCGCTCGAGCTGCTCCGCGAGGGCGCGCTGGCGGGCGGCGAGAGCCCGGAGCCGCTGTAGCATGGCCTCGCCGCTCACCCCCATCAGCGGGAACAAGCCCTGGGCCAGACCGTTCAGCCCCTGCTGATCGCGCGCCAGGCGCGCCAGCTGCTCCACCGCTTCGGCGAACCCGCTCCCCGACTTCCCGCCCGCCACCTGGCTGCGGCTGCGGGCGAGCGCCAGGGCGGTGGCGTTGAGCGCGTCGACCGCGTCGTCGGCGAGGGTAGCCGCCTCGGAGGCGTTGGGGTCGGCGTCTTCGAGCTCGGCGCGCGCCGCCGCCATTTGTCGCTTCGCATAGCCCAGCGCCGCGTCGAGCTGCGGCGACACGAGCGCATGCTTCCCGGCCGCCTCGCGGATCTGGCGCGCCACCGCGTCGGTCCCCTCCTCAACCGCCGCCTGCCGCGACCGGGTAGCGCCGCCCGCCTCGCCGCGCCGCAGCGCGTCGGCCACCCGCTCCTGTCCCTGGGCGAGCGCGGCCGTCTCCGACAGCGCCCGGTCGAGCGCCGCAAGCGTCTCGCCGCGCCACTCCCGCGCCAGCGAGTCACGCTGGCCGCGCAGCGCCTCGGGCACACCCGCCAGCTGCCGCTCGGCATCGGTCCCCGCGGCGGCAGCGGCCGCAGGCCGAGCGTCGTCCGCGGCCTGCGCGGCGCGTTGCATCGCCGCTCGCGCATCGCGCGCCGCCTGCTGCGGCACCGCGAGCGGGGTGCGGGGGCCCGCGCGGAGGTCAGTCGCGACCCGCTCGATGCCTCGCGCCAGCGAGTCCGCGCGGTCGGCAAGCGTGCGCTGGCGCGCGGCGCCGGCGCCGTCGGGCCGCGGCGCGTCCTCGCGATTCCACTCCCCCTGGCGCCGCCGCAGGTCCTCGGCGTCGGCCGCGAGCGACGCGAGCGCCCCCTCGACGGCGGCCCGGCGGAACAGCTCCTCGCTGCGCTCGAGCTCGGCCTTGAGCTGCTGCTGCGCCTCGGCGAGGCGCTCGAGCGCGCGGCGCGTCGCCTCCGGGTCGAGCCGCGCCAGCGCTTCCTGCAACTCCCGCAGCCGCGCCGCCAGCTCCGGCGTTACCGCGCGCTGGAGCAGGTCCTGGACTTCGCGCAGCCGCGCCAGGAACGCCGTGTCGCCCATCCCGGCGGCCTGGGCCGCCCGCGTGATCTCCTCCACCGCGCGCGACAGCTCCTGGACCCGCTGCTGCAGCGCCTCCTGCTCGCGCGCGACGGCCTGCGCGCGCTCCGTCGCTTGGAAGGGAAGCGGTCCGTCCCGCCCGTCCGCGGCGCGGCGTGTCCCGGCCGCGTCGCGGGAGCGCTGCTGCGCGAGATCCCGTGTCCGCGCCCCCAGCTCGCGTTCCGCCTGCGCGAGCGAGTCCGCCGCGCCGGCGACGTCCCGCGCAGCCGCGCGGGTCGCGGCGCGCAACTCCTCGAGGCTCGGCAGCCGCAGCGCGATCTCCTCGCTCCGCCCCACGTGAGTGCGGGGCGCGGGGACGTTGTCCCACGCCTCGACGCGGAGCCGCAGCGTGTCGCCCGGCAAGAGCCCACGTCTCTCCGCGTCGAGATCTCCCTGAACGATCGCCCGCTCGCCCGCGCCCGACACGTCCAGCGACTCGCGCACCGCCGCTCCCACCTTTCCCGTCTGGCTCACGCGCCAGCTCACCACCTCGAGCCGGGTCAAACCGTGATCGTCCCGCGCGTCGATCACGAGCGGTTGCCTGAGCGATAGCGGCAGCGTCGTGTCGCGGCCCGGGACGGGGACCGTCACCACAGGTGCGGAATCGGGCACCACGCGCAGCCGCAGCTCGAGTACGTCGCCCTCGAGCGGCGTCCCATCCGCCGTCGCGAGCTCGAGCCGCCAGGTGCCGGAGGCGGACGGCGGAGCGGCCAGCCGGCCCGAGAACCGAGCCCCATGCACGGTGAGGCGCGCCCGTCCCTCCCCTACTCCGGCCCCCCCCCGACGCCACGCTGCCGCCGCCAGCGAGACGCTCGCCGTGCCGCTCGTGAGGATCACCGTGCCTTCGGGGATCGGCACCAGGTCCGGGCCGGGAACGAGCGGCTCGTCGGGACGGGCGAGGTACTCGGGATACCGCGCCGTCAGCTCGAGGCCGGCAACGAACGCGGGCAGCGCCACGCGGACACGGCGCGCGACCGAGCGCCGGCTCCCGCTCGAGGCCCGCAGATACAGATCGGACTCGAGCGGGCCGATGCGCCGAGTGGCGCGGCCGAACGAATCGAGCGCGACCGGGGCCGGGCGCCACGGCTCCCCCGGGCCGCGTGTCCACAGGATGGCCCGCGTCGCCGCGGGCACGGCGAGCGTGACTGTGACGCTGTCACCCCGGCGCACGGTCGCGCGGTCCACGGTGAGACGCACCGGCGCGCGCGCGTCGACGATGGCGCGGAGCGGATGCCAGAACGCGGCCGCCCGCCCCGCGCCGGGCGACGACGCTACGAACAGCGCGGCGCCGACCGCCGCTGCGCCTGCACCCACCACGAGCGACGCCCGCGTGCCGCGGGCCAACAGCCGTCCCACCGCCGGCGCCGCGCGCTCGACCACCGCGGCCGCGCGGGCGTCCGCCAGCGCCAAGAGCTCCGCGCTCGCTCCGGCGCTCGCCGCCGGCGCGAGCACGCCCACCACACTCCCCGCGCGCGTGCCGGCGGTCGTCTCGACCAGCCGTCCCACGGCGGCAGGCGCGGCGGGGCGTCCCGCCCGGCGCACGAGCGACACCGCCGCGCCGGCGAGCCCTGCGATCAGGAGCCACGCCAAACGCGACGCCCGCGCTCGTGAGCAGCACCGCTCCGGCGCGGGCGCGCGCGTGCGGCCCACCGAGCCGCCGCAGCCGAGCCGCCGTGTCGGTCACCGCGTGGCGCTCACGGCGTACGTGAACAGGTTGACCCCCATCCGTAGTGCCGCCTCGTGAAGCTCCGGAGGATCATGGTGAACGTCGGGATCCTCCCACCCGTCGCCCAGGTCGGTCTGATAGGAATAGTACACGACCAGCCGGGTGCCCAAAAAGATACCGAACCCCTGCGCCGGCAGCCCGTCATGTTCGTGAATCTTGGGGAGGCCCCTGGGGAAATCGTACACCAGGTGATAGATGGGGTGGCTCAACGGGACCTCAACCAGGGGATGATCGGGGAAGACGCGCGCGATCTCGCGGCGGAACGACTTGTCCATGCCGTAATCGTCGTCGGCGTGCAGGAAGCCCCCCTGCTCGAGCCAGCGCCGCAGCCGCTGCACCTCTTCGTCCGAGAAGCGCACGTTCCCGTGTCCCGTCATGAAGACGTAAGGAACGTCCCACAGCTCGGGGCCGGTGAGCGTCACGACGCGCTCGCGCTCGGCGACGGCGAGCGCGGTGCGCTGGCGGAGCGCCGCGAGGAGGTTCGGCAGCGCGGAGGGGCCGGCGTACCAGTCGCCGCCGCCGTCGTAGTGCAGGCGGCCGATGGTGAGAGTCGAAGAACGAATGCGGAGTGCGGAATGCGGAGTGCGGAATGTATCGGCCAATCGTCGAGCCGATGGGCGGGCAAGCGGGGTCGAACCGTCTTTTGCAACTCCGCATTCCGCATTCCGCATTCCGCACTCTCGGAGCGGGTCGGCGACGGGAAGCCAAAGGATCCACAGAACGACCGCCAGGGCTCTCACAGCTCGTTCACCAACCGGTACGCCGTGTTTCTCGTGATCCCCGTCTCCGTCGCGAGCTGCTCGGCCACGTCGCGGCGCGTCATTCCCTGCGCCAGCAGCGCGCGGGCCCGGGCCTCGGGGTCGGGGGAAGGGGCGCGGTCCTCCCGGGCCGGCTTGCCGGTGCCCGCCACCATCACCGTCACCTCGCCGCGGGCGGGCGCTTCGGCGTAGTAACCCGCGAGCTCGGCCAGGGTCCCGGCGCGGGTCTCTTCGAACAGCTTGGTCAGCTCCCGCGCCACCGCGGCGGGTCGCGCCGCGCCGCACGCCGCCGCGAGGTCCGCGAGCAGCTCCGCGACGCGTGGCGGCGCTTCGAACAGGACCGCCGTCCACTCGCTCTTCGCCACCACGTCGAGCAGGCGCCGCCGCTCCGCGCCCTTGCGCGGGACGAAGCCCAGGAACAGGTAGCGATCGGCGCCGAGTCCCGAGACCGACAGCGCGGCCGCGACGGCGGTGGGCCCCGGCACGGTGATCACGGGGATATCGCGCTCGCGGGCGGCGGCGACGAGCACCGCGCCGGGATCGCTCACCGTCGGCGTCCCGGCGTCGGTCACGAGCGCCACGTCCTTGCCGCTCGCCAAGAGATGGAGGATGCGGCGGAGCGCCGCGTCGCTCGAGTGCGCATGGAAGCTGATGAGCTCGGCGCGCGAGCCGACGTGGGCGAGCAGTGGCTTGGTGTGGCGCGTGTCCTCGGCCGCGACGGCGGCCGCCCGCGTCAGCGTGGCGGCCGCGCGGGGCGAGAGGTCCTCGAGGTTGCCGAGCGGCGTGGCCACAACGTACAGGGTGCCCGCCATCTCACCACGAGACCGGCCACGGCAGGCGACCGTAGTAGCCCGCCGACTGCAGGACGTAGCGGTGCTCGCGCGTCGCCTCGCGCAGGATCTTGGGCGCCGTCCCCGGCATCATCACCTCGACGCCCTCGAGCAGCTGGAGCGACCAATCCGTGAGGGCATTCGAGAGCTCCTCCGGCTGCACCACGGAGTCCGGCGTGTCCGTCCCGCGCGGTGCCGAAAGGATCGTGATCGCCCTGTGCGCATCCACCAGCCCCGCGCTCACCTTCTGCGCCCGACGCTTCGCCTCGCCCGGAAATTCCTTGTCCACCTCGTCGACGATGCGCCAGTACAGCTCGCGGTAGGTGTTGATGAGCGCGTTCGGCGCCTGCTGCGGCAGATCGGCGACGTAGGGGAACACGGCCGCCGTGAGAACGGGCGTGTGCCGGTCGGCGACGGCGTGGAACTGCGATTCGAGAAATTTCGGAATGGCCATCACGTCCGGCTTGTCGCAGAAGTAGCCGCTGGCGTAGCGTCCGCCGTCGAACCGCACGTACGACACGCGCGCGTTCGACGTCAGCTCGAGGATGCCGCTGGTCTTGTCCCGCGCGAACGCCGCGAAGAACGCGCCCGGCTGCGACGGGTCGACGGTGTGCATCTCGACCGGCGCCGCGCACGACTGATACATCCAGGCGAGCTGCTCCATCGGCGCGGCCGAGTAGGCGAGCTCCCCCCGCTCGACTTCGGCCCGCATCCGCTTCAGCGCCTCCGTGATGGTGATGACCTGTCGTCCGGTAGTGTGCAGGGACGCGGCGTTCACGGCCTCGCCCTTGCGGAAGAACAGCAGCAGGCATTCATCCGGCAGATAGGCCGTGATGTAGCCGTCGACGCGACCGTCCCGGTCGCGCTTGCCGAAGGCAAGGAGGTTGTCGAGGTGGATGAACGCGAGCCGGGTGCGATGAATCAGCCGGTTCACCTGCGGGAAGGTCAGGTCCGCGAGGCGCACCGGCGAATTCATCAGGCGAGCGGTGCTCGCGCGCATGGTCCTCCGAGGAGGATGCTACGACAGATGCTGCTGGATCTTCTGCTCGAAGACCGGCTTCGGGTACGCGCCCACCAGCGTATCCACGTGTCGCCCGTCCTTGAAGAATAGAATACTCGGAATCGAGCGAACGTTAAAGCGCATCGCCGTCTTCTGATTGGCGTCCACGTCCACCTTGGCGACCTTCAGCTTCCCCTGATACTCCCCTGCCAGCTGGTCCAGAATCGGCGCCACCATGTGACACGGCCCGCACCACGTTGCCCAAAAGTCCACGATCGTGAGCCCCTGGTGCTGCTCGACCTCCAATCCGAACGTGGCGTCCGTGACGGCCGTGAAATGTTCCGCTGCCATGACCTCTCCACTCCCTCTGGTGCAATCGTTATGTTGACAGGCGTCATGAGCGATTCACCCGCCCGCGTCGCCCACATCGGCGTCGCCGTAACGTCCATCGGCGCCGCTCTCGGCTTCTATCGCCACGTCCTCGGCCTCGAGCCGGGGCGCCCCGAGACGGCCGACGGTGCGACGATCGTCGCCCTGCCGCTGGGCGACGTCCAAGTCGAGCTCCTCGAGCCCCGCGATCCGGACGGCCCGGTGGCGAAGTTCCTCGCCAAGCGCGGGCCGGGCATCCATCATATCTGCTACCGCGTGCCGGATCTGGACCGGGCGCTCGAGCGCTGCCGGGCGGCGGGATACCGTCTCATCGACGAGGTGCCAAGGCGCGGCGCCGGCGGCCGGCGCATCGCGTTCGTGCATCCGAAGACGACGGCCGGCATCTTGGTGGAGCTGACCGAGTAAATCAACACCTGGCGGGCTCGCCAAGTTCCCGCGGCGTCAAGCCTTGCACGGCGCCGCCGGATTGGGGATGGTGGCGAGATCCGTCCCGACCACCAGCCAGCGGCCACCTTTCGTGCGCGCGACCTCGAGCGGCACGACGACCGTGCACGACGTCGAGCGCTGCAGCTCCACGCGGAAGACCCGGCGGTCCTCCTTGTTCGGCACGGGGAGCGGGCCTTCGACGACGCGGTAGCCGACGTGGTTCAGATAGATCTGGAGGACGGTGAGCCGCTGGTTGAGGTCCGTGTTCTTCATCCGGTCGGCGGCGAGCCCGCGCTCGCTGCCCCACAGGGTTCTCATGCGCTCAAGATCGTTCCCCTTCACCGCTGACATGAACTGCGCGAGCGTCTCCTGAGGCGACTGCGGTGCGAGCTTCCCCGGGGCGGCTCCCCCACCGCACGCGAGGCAGCCCAGCGCGACGAGCACGGTCAGTCGTGGTCTCACGGACGATACCTCGAGTATGGGCGGAGTGAACCGAAGGTAAGACGGCATGCGGCTCTACGTCAACATTGATCACGTCGCGACGGTGCGCGAGGCGCGCCGCACCGACGAGCCCGATCCCGTGCGTGCCGCCGCGGCGGCCGAGCAGGGCGGCGCCGACGGCATCACCGTGCACCTGCGCGAGGATCGCCGCCACATCCAGGACGCCGACGTCCGCGCGCTCCGCGCCGCGGTGCGCACCGTGCTGAACCTCGAGCTCGGCGCGGCACCCGAGATCGTGCGGCTCGCCGCCCGCCTGAAGCCGTTTCAGGCGACGCTCGTCCCCGAGCAGCGCCGGGAGATCACGACCGAAGGCGGTCTCGCGCTGCGTGGCGCGAATCGCAAGGTCTGCACCGCCGTGGAACGCCTCACCGCCGCCGGCATCCGCGTCAGTCTCTTCATCGACCCCGACCCCGGGACCATCGATCGCGCCGCCGCGCTCGGCGTTCCCGCGGTCGAGCTGCACACCGGCCGCTACGCCCGCTCCTGGCGGAAGAGCGACGCCGCGCTCCGCGCGCTGGGACGCGCGGCCGCCCACGCCCGCGCGCGCGGCCTCGCCGTGCACGCGGGGCACGGTCTCACTTACGACAACGTCCAGCCCGTCGCCGCCATCCGCGACATCGAGGAGCTCAACATCGGGCATTCGATCGTGAGCAACGCGATCTTTCTGGGAATGGAAGAAGCGGTGCGGCGCATGCGGCAGTTGGTCGATGAGGCCAGGAAGCCTTAGCTTGGTAGCCCTATGACCGAGTCCCCGAAGCCCCTCGGCATGTCGGACTTCTTCGCCCTCGAGGCGGGGGAGTATCTCGAGCGGCTCGACGGCATGCTGGCCAAGGGCGACAACCCCAGCGCCGACGAGATCGTGCGACTCGCCCGGGCGCTGCGCGGCAGCGCCCTCATGGCGAACCAGCACGCGATCGCGCGCACCGCCGCCGGGCTCGAGGCCCTGGCGCGCGCGGTGCGCGAAGGACGGCGCGCCTGGGATCCCCAAACCCAGCAGATCGCCCTCCGCGGCGTGGACGACTTGAAGATCTTCGTGCGCCGGGCGGGCACCTGGACCGATGCCGACACCGCGAAAGCCGAGGCGTTGGCACAGCAGCTCGAGCAGCTCGCGGGCCGGCCGTCGGCGCAGATCCGCGCGGTGGAAGCCCTGGGGCTCGATGCGGGCGCGCGGGCATTCGTGGCGCGCGAGGGCGCAGCGATCGCGGGCACGCTGGAGCGGGCGGCGCAGGCGCTGCGGGCCGACCCGCTGGGGCACGACCCGCTCCAGCACGTCATGCGCGCGCTCCAGCCGTTGCGCGGCCTCGCGGCCCTCAACGACCTGCCGCCGCTCCCCGACCTCCTCGAGGGAATCGAGCGCGCCATCGGCGAGCTGTCGCGCTCGGGACTCGAGCCCCCGGCCAGCGTTGGCGAGCTGTTCCAGGTCGCGGGGAGCGCGATCGCCCGCGCCGCCCGCGAAGTCGCCGAGCGGGGCCGACCCGACCCCGAAGGGGCGGACTTCCGGCAGTTCGCCGGGTTGCTGGTGAAGTTCATGGAAAGCGAGCCGGACGCCGTCTCGATTGGCTCGCTCTACTACAGCGACTCAGGCCCCCACATCGT